>DASXAP010000084.1:0-29322 GCA_036406655.1 Xanthobacteraceae bacterium
CGTCTGGGGAGGGCGGACACGGGGCTCCCCGACGAAAGCAACCAGCGGATCCAGCCCAGCCTTCACTGGTCGGTTCCGGACGCAGTGCCGCCGATTTCCGCCTCTGCCGCAAGGTCGTCGTTGTCGAGGACGCGGATTCCCGCCCCCTCGAGGTCGTCGTACTGGCCGCTGCGCAGCGACCACATGAACGCGGCAAGCCCGGTGAGCCCGAGCGCCAGCGCCATCGGCACGAGATAGACGAGCACGTTCACGACGGCTGCGGACGCAGCTCGTCCGCCTTCTGTGGCATCGACAGCGAGCGCGCCGGCGCGCCGCCGCGGGCGCGCAGGGCGTTGAGCGTCACCAGCATCGACGAGCCCGACATCGCCACCGCGGCGATGAGCGGCGTGACATGCCCGGCGACGGCGATCGGCACGGCGACGGCGTTGTAGATCACCGCGAGCCAGAGGTTCTGCCGCATCAGGGCGCGCGCCCGTCGGGCGATGCGCAGGGCGGCCGGCACCGGGCCGAGCTGCTCGCCGAGGAAGACGGCGTCGGCCTGCGCCTGGGTGAGGTGGGCGGCATCGATCGGCGAGAGCGAGACGTGGGCTGCGGCAAGGGCAGGAGCGTCGTTGAGCCCGTCACCCACCATCAATACGCGGCGGCCCGCCTGCTCGAGCGCCTCGATCGCCGCGATCTTCTGCGCGGGATCGAGCCCACCCTGCCAGTGCGGGATGCCGAGCGCGGCGGCGACCGGCGCAACCGCGGCGGCCCGATCGCCGGAGAGAATCCGCAGCTCGAGCCCGCGCTCGCGGAGCGACCGCACGACCGCGGCGGCATCCGGCCGCAAGGCCTGGCGCACCACGAACACCGCATTTCGCCCGCGCTCGGCATAGGCAATGAGCGAGCTGCCGGGATCGGGCGCGGGCACGGCGCCGGGATCGATGCCGCAGAAGGCGAGGCTGCCGAGGCGCGCTTCGCCGCCGTCGAGCATCGCCCGCACTCCCTGCCCGGGCTCCTCGACCGCCTCCGGGCAGGGCACCCGCTCGCGCGCCTCGCGGGCGACCGCGGCGGCGAGCGGGTGCCGGCTCGCCAGCGCGAGCCGCGCCGCCCGCTGCAGCAGGTCCGGCTCGACCGAGCCGGCATTGGCGAGCCGCGGCTCCGGCAGCGTGAGCGTGCCGGTCTTGTCGAGCACCACGCTGTCGATCTCGGCGAGCCGCTCGACGGCGTCGCCGGCGTTGAGAATGATGCCGGAGCGGAACAGGGCGCCCGCCGCCACGACCTGCACCGCGGGAATCGCGAGCGCGAGCGCGCAGGGACAGGTGATGATCAGCACGGCGATGGCGGTGACGATCGCATCGTGCAGCGAAGCGCCGGCCAGGAGCCAGCCGATCGCGGTCAGCGCCGCGGCCACGTGCACCACCGGCGCGTAAAGCCGCGCCGCGCGGTCGGCGAGACGCAGACAGCGCGAGCGCGCGGCGAGCGCCCGCTCGAGCAGCCCCTCGACCTGGTCAATGAGCGTGCCGGCGCCCGCCGCGGTGACGCGCATGCTGAGCGCGCCCGAATAGCTCAGGCTGCCGGTGTAGATGGCGGCGCCGGGCCTGACCTTCCGCAGCGTCGTCTCCCCGGTGACGACGCTTTCGTCGATCTCGCCCGTGCCGGAGATCACGATGCCGTCGGCCGGCACGCGCTCGCCCGGGCGCACCAGCAGCCGGTCGTCGGGCTTCAGCGCGGCGGCCGGGACCATGGCCAGCTCGCCGCCGGGATCGAAGCGGTGCCCGACCTCGGCCTTCAGCGCGGCGAGATTGCCCGCCACCGCACGGGTCTTGCGGCGCATGGCATGATCGAGATAGCGGCCACAGAGCAGGAAGAACAGCAGCATGACCGCCGATTCGAAATAGGCGTGCTCGGCATGGGCCGCCGTCTCGACCATCGACATGCCGAGCGCAAGCAGCACGCCGAGCGAGATCGGCACGTCCATGTTGAGGGCGCGGGCGCGCAGCGCGCGCAAGGCGCTCTGGAAGAAAGGCTGCCCGGCATAGGCGACGGCGGGCAGCGCGATCAGCGCGGAGAGCCAATGGAAGAAATCGCGGGTCTCCGGCGACATGTCGGCGCGCTCGCCGGACCATACCGAGACCGACAGCAGCATGATGTTCATTGCGGCGAAGCCCGCGACCGCGAGGCACTTCAGGAGCCAGCGCGCATGGTGGGCGGCTTCGTCCTCTGCGCGCTCGGCCGCGAACGGATGGGCGCGATAGCCGAGCCGCGCGAGCGCGGCAATGATCTCGCCGGCATCGAGCATGCCGTCGCGCCAGTCGACGGCAAGCCTGCGGTTGGTGAAATTGAGCCGGACCTCGAGGATGCCGGGAAGGCGCATCAGAGACTTCTCGATTCTGCGCATGCAGCCCGCGCAATGGACGCCTTCGACGGCGAGATCGATGTGCGCGGTGGCGCCGTCGCGCTTGACGTAGAGGGAGAGATCGAGCGTCTCGTCCGCCATGCCCGCACCTCAGCGCAGGAAGACGCGGTTGCGCGAGCGGAACAGCGCCGTGCCCTCGCGCAGGAGCTCGATGTCGAGCGTCCATTGCCCGGCAGCCGGCGCGGTCGTGCCGCGGTATTGTCCCGGGGCCTCCTCGCGCAGCGGCACGACACGGTCGAGGCGGCGGTCGGTCGGGTGGGTCAGGCGCGCCGTCGCCGCAAGGCCCGCGAGCGGCCGCGCCGCGGCATCGCGGGCCGTGACCTCTATTCGCGTCGCTCCCGCCTCGGGTGCGACGCCGGCCGTCACCTGCCAGCGGCGGGCGTCCTGCGCTTCGACCGCCGCGATCTCGCGCGTGAATGCGAGGCCGGCCCGATAGGCATTGTCGATGTCGACCCCGCCGAAGCTCGACACCGCAAGCTTGATCATCACCGCATTCGCCCCGGCGACCACGGCGAAGAAGGCGAGAAGCCAGACGAGCACCATCCGCCCGGTCAGCTCGCGCGGCCGGCGGGCGGCAGGACGAAGGCGGGTGCCGACCGCGCCTGACGGGATCGGAGAGGAACGAAATGCATGGCCCATGCCGGCCTCGCTGATTTCTGGTTTCACGGTCCGCGGAAATGGTCGCTGGCGCTCGCCGTCGCACCGGTGCTGACGTCACGCAGGCGGAACGTGAGCGGGATGGACGCGGCGGGGGGAAGCCGCGAATAGGTGCTCACCAGAACGCGCAGCTCGCTGGTCTGGTCGGGGCCCACCGCGACCTCCGCCGTGCCGCCGGTCGCCGCCGCCTCGCCGACCACCTTGAGATCGACGTCGCTCAAACCCTCGACCGTGAGCACGAAGCTGCGCGTCTCCAGCGACTTGTTGAGAATGCGCACGGTGAAGCCGTTGCGCAGCTCGCCGTCGGCGAGCCGCACATACATCGGGTTGCGGTCGTGGATGACGCTGATGCCTTCGCTGCTGCGATTGGCGAGCGTGTAGAGCATCAGGGCACCGACCGCGGCGATGATCGCCGCATAGAGCACCGTGCGCGCCCGCACGATCCGGTATGCGGCGGGCAGGCCCGCCTGCCGGCGCTTGATGGCGAGATCGGTGTCGTAGGCGATCAGCCGGGCCGGCCGCCCGACCTTCGCCATCACGGCGTCGCAGGCGTCGATGCAGAGTCCGCACTGGATGCAGCCGAGATTGGGTCCGCCGCGGATGTCGACCCCGGTCGGGCACACATAGACGCACTGCCAGCAGTCGACGCAGTCGCCGGCGGCCTTGCCCTCCTGGCGCCGCGCGACGCTCTTCTTGATCGAGCCGCGCGGCTCGCCGCGGTCGTAGCGGTAGGTGACGTTGAGCGCATGCTCGTCGGTGAGCGCCGCCTGGATGCGCGGCCACGGGCACATGTAGAGGCAGACCTGCTCGCGCAGATGACCGGCGAGCGAATAGGTCGTGAGCGTGAGGATGCCGATCCAGGCATAGGCGGTGAGCGGCGCCTGAAACGTCGCCAGGTCCTTCACCAGGGCGGGGGCGTCGGCGAAATAGAGCACCCAGGCGCCGCCGGTCCACCAGGCGACCATGAGCCAGAGGAAATGCTTGAGAGACAGCCGCGCGATCCGGTCGAGACTCCAGGGCTGCCGGTCGCGCTGAAGGTGCTCGCGGCGGTCGCCCTCGAGCAAGCGCTCGATCGACTGGAACAGATCGGTCCAGACCGTCTGCGGACAGAGATAGCCGCACCACACCCGGCCGGCGACCGCGTTCATCAGGAACAGCGCCATCGCCGCGATGATGAGCAGCCCGGTGAGGTAGTAGACCTCCTGCGGCCAGATCTCGATGAAGAAGAAGTAGAAGCGGCGTCCGGGAAAATCGATCAGCACCGCCTGGCCGGGGGCATTCGGTCCGCGGTCCCAGCGCACGAACGGCAATCCATAGTAGATGCCGAGCGTCACCAGCAGCACGATCCACTTGACGGTGCGGAAGGTGCCGTTGACGCGCTGCGGATAGATCTTGCGGCGGGCGACGTAGAGCGGCCCTTCATCCTCGGGCTCGGCGACCGCCGCGTCCGCCGCGTCCGCCGGCACCGGCGGCGGCGCCGGTGCGGCCTGCGCATCCTTGAGGAGATCGAGGAGCGGCGGCGATGCCATCACGGCCTCATCGGGGGCAATGGTGCGGGCACAAGGCTTGCCACGGCCTCACCGCTCCCCGCCGCCGAACGAATGGACGTAGACGGCGAGCGCCTTGATGGTGACGTCGTCGAGCCGCCCGGCCCAGGCGGGCATGACCCCGCCGCGCCCGTTCCAGACCACGTCGGCGACGGCGGCCCGGTCGGCGCCGTAGAGCCAGACGGCGTCGGTCAGGTTGGGCGCGCCGACCTCGCGGTTGCCCTTGCCGTTCTCGCCGTGGCACACCGCGCAGGTGTCGGCAAAGAGCTTCTTGCCGGCGGCGAGATCGGCCTTCGCCTCGACCGGCAGGCCGGAAAGCGACCGCACATAATCGGCGACGGCCTCGACCCCGGGGCGCTTGAGAATGCCGTCGCGGCCGAAGGCGGGCATCGCCGCGCCCTGCCGCGCCTTGGCGTCTCCCGAGCGGATGCCGTAGCGGATGGTCTGGGCGATGTCGTCGAGCCTGCCGCCCCAGATCCAGGCGTCGGAATTGAGATTGGGGTAACCGCGGGCGCCGCCGCCGCCGGCGCCGTGGCAGGGAGCGCAGTTCTCGGCGAAGGCCTGCCGCCCCTGGGCGCGGGCGAACTCGAGCAGCTGCGGCTCGGTGGCGATCTCCTGCAGCGAGGCTGCCGCGAGCCGGTCGACCATCGCGCTCCGCTGCGCCCTGAGCGCTGCGACCTCGGACATCACCGCCTGCCGGGAATGCCAGCCGAATGCGCCCTGCGTGTACGAGGAAATGAGCGGCCAGGCCGGATAGACGATCCAATAGCCGACCGCCCAGATGATCGTGAGGTAGAACAGCCACAGCCACCAGCGCGGCAACGGCGTGTTCAGCTCGCCGATGCCGTCCCAGACGTGGCCGGTCATCGGCGTTCCGGTGACGGCATCGATCTCCTGCTTGCGGTCGGCCATTTCAGTCCTCGCGGAGGGGAATGCGGGCGGCGTCGTCGAACTGGCGGCGGCGGGCGGGCCGGAGCGCGTAGACCAGCGCCAGGAGGAAGATCGCCGCGCAATAGAGGAGTCCCCAGGTCTGGGCGAAATGCGCGAGCGTGAGATAGGTGGTCGACATGCTGCCTCAGCGGATATTGGCCTTGTCGTCGTAGAGCTTGAAATCGACGAAGGTGCCGAGCGACTGCAGATAGGCGATCAGGGCATCGGCTTCGCTGATGCGCGCCGGATTGCCGTCCCAGTCGCGCGACTGTGCCTTCGGGTAGCGCTTCACCAGCTCGGCCGCCTCGGGAGCATCGGCGGAAGCCTGCGCCTTCGCGTCCTGCACGGCGTTGGCGATCATCTCGGCGCTGTAGGGGACCCCGAGCACCGCCTGGACCCTGAGATCATCGTCGATATGGGCGAGGTCGAGCTCGGTCGCCGCGAGCCACGGATAAGCCGGCATGACGGTGCCGGGCACCACCGATTTCGGTGCGGCGAGATGATCGCGGTGCCAGTCGTCGGAATACTTGCCGCCGATCCGCGCCAGATCGGGGCCGGTGCGCTTCGAGCCCCACTGGAACGGCCGGTCGTACATGCTCTCGGCCGCCAGCGAATAGTGCCCATAGCGCTCGACCTCGTCACGCAGCGAGCGGATCATCTGCGAGTGGCAGTTGTAGCAGCCTTCGCGGACATAGATGTTGCGGCCGGCGAGCTCGAGCGGCGTGTAGGGCCGCATCCCGTCGACCTTCTCGATCGTGCTGCTGAGATAAAAGAGCGGCGTGATCTGGACGAGACCGCCGATCGCGATCACGATCAGGATGCCGAAGAGGAGGAGGATCGAGTTCCGCTCGAGGCTCTGATGCCTGGTCCACAGCGACATGCGCGCCTCCTCACTCGGCCGGAAGGAACGCCGCGCGGGCGGCGGGCATCGGCAGCGGGCGCGGATAGACCGTCCGCCACAGGTTCCAGGCCATGAGCAGCGCGCCGGCGAGGAACAGCGCGCCGCCGATCGCGCGGATGACGTAGAAGGGATGCATCGCCTCGACCGTCTCGATGAAGGAGAATTCGAGGAAGCCGAGCTTGGTGTAGGCACGCCACATCAGGCCCTGCAGGATGCCCGACACCCACATCGCCGAGATGTAGAGCACGATGCCGATGGTCGAGATCCAGAAGTGCCAGCTCACCAGCTTGAGCGAGTAGAGCCGCTCGCGGCTCCACAGCCACGGCACCAGGCAGTAGATGGCGCCGAACGACACGTAGCCGACCCAGCCGAGCGCCCCGGAATGCACGTGCCCGATCGTCCAGTCGGTGTAGTGGCTGAGCGAGTTGACCGCCTTCACCGACATCAGCGGTCCTTCGAACGTCGCCATGCCGTAGAAGGCGACCGAGACCACCAGCATCCGCAGCACCGGGTCGGTGCGCAGCTTGTCCCAGGCGCCCGACAGCGTCATCAGCCCATTGATCATGCCGCCCCAGGACGGCATCCACAGCATCACCGAGAAGGTCATGCCGAGCGTCTGCGCCCAGTCCGGCAGCGCGGTGTAGTGCAGGTGATGCGGCCCCGCCCAGATGTAGAGGAAGATCAGCGCCCAGAAATGGATGATCGATAGCCGGTAGCTGTAGATCGGCCGCTCGGCGCGCTTGGGGATGAAGTAGTACATGAGGCCGAGGAAGCCCGCGGTGAGAAAGAAGCCCACCGCGTTGTGGCCGTACCACCACTGCACCATGGCGTCCTGCACGCCGGCCCAGACGATGTAGGACTTCGGCGAGAACGGCGAGACCGGGACGGCGGCGTTGTTGCCGAGATGCAGCACCGCGATGGTGACGATGAAGGCGAGGTAGAACCAGTTGGCGACGTAGATGTGCGGCTCGCGGCGGCGGATGATGGTGCCGAGATAGACCAGCAAGTAGGTCACCCACACGACGGTGAGCCACAGATCGGCGTACCATTCCGGCTCGGCGTATTCCTTGGACTGGGTGATGCCGAGCAGGTAGCCGGTGCCGGCGATGACGATGAAGAAGTTGTATCCAAGCACCACGAACCAGGGCGCCACCTCGCCGGCGAGGCGGGCGCGGCAGGTCCGCTGCACCACGTAGAACGAGGTCCCGATCAGCACGTTGCCGCCGAAGGCGAAGATCACCGCCGAGGTGTGCAGCGGCCGGATGCGTCCGAACGAGAGCCAGGGCAGATCAAGATTGAGGACGGGAAAGGCGAGCTCGAGCGCCGCCCACAGGCCGACGGTGAAGCCGGCGATCCCCCAGACCATCGCCGCGACGGTGGCGAACCTGACCGGCCCCATATTGTAGTTGGGCCTGCCGTCGATCGTCAGCGGCGGCAGCTCCGCCCCCCGCGCGAAATAGTGATCGACGATCGCGAACACCGCCGCGGCGCTGGCGGCGGTGAAGAGATAGGCGTGGAAGGCGTATGCCGGCGTGTAGGCATTGGCCGCGACGAACAGCGAGAGGAGCGCGAGCGCGGCGAAGGCCGCCGCGGCTCCCCCCTCGCCCAAGGTCATGCTTTTGCGCACCAGCGGCGTGTCGGTCATGCTCGGCTCTCTGTCAGGCTGCTCGGCAAGGGCGGTTTCGATCAGCCAGTATCGGCCGGCCCAAGGTGCTGCCTTGATCCAGGTCAACTCGGCGTCTGCTCCCTCTCCCCGCGTCTTCGCGGGGAGAGGGGTGGGGTGAGGGGGCGCTGCAGCATTCACGCGCTCCGCCGCTGAAAGTCCCCCTCACCCGCCGCGCGCAACCGCGCGGCGACCTCTCCCCGCAAGCGGGGAAAGGTGACCGTGCTGCACTGTTTCGCACCAATCTGGGCGGGTCAGCGGCGAGCCGAGCTGCAAGCATTCACGCTTCTCGGCGAATCGTCGACGAGTGCTCTGCCCAGGCCCCGCGCGCAGCATATGCTCGGAGCTATTCGTTGCCTCTCGCCCCCGGCAGGAAGCGGGCCCTGATCCGCGCCAGCAACTGCTCGCGCAGGTCGCGATAGGCTTGCATTCGCTGCTCGCGGCTGCCTTCCACGGCGGTGGGGTCGGGGGTGGGCCAATACTCGACCTCCGCCGACACCGTGCGGGTGAGCTCGAGCGCCTTGTGGTGGGCCTCGGGCGTGAGCGTGACGATGAGGTCGAAGTTGAGCCCTTCGAGGTCGTCGATGTCCTCGAAGGTCATCGGCCGGTGTCCCTTGATGTCGATGCCGATCTCGTCCATCGCCGCCGCCGCGAACGGATCGAGCTCGCCCTTGCGCACGCCGGCCGAGCCGACATAGATCGACTTGCCGAGCATCTGCCTGAGCATGCCCGCCGCCATCGGCGAGCGCAGCGCGTTCAAGCCGCAGGCAAACAGCACGGCTTGCGGTCTCGCCCCTTGTGCCGGCGCGCTCATCCCTTCCAGTGCAGGACGCAGAGCAGCGTGAACAGCCGGCGCGCGGTGTCGAAGTCGAGCTTCACCTTGCGCGCGAGCCGCTCCATCAGGATCGTGGAGCCTTCGTCGTGCAGCGCGCGCCGCCCCATGTCGAGCGCCTCGATCCGGTCGGGAGTGGCGGTGCGGATCGCCTCGTAATAGCTGTCGCAGACCGTGTAGTAGTCCTTGACGATGCGGCGCAGCGGCGACAGCGACAGCAGGTGAGCCATCACCGGCGTGCCGTCGGCGCGGCGGATGTCGAACACCAGCCGCGTGCCGTCGATGCTCAGATGCAGCGCGTAGGGGCCAGCCTCGTCGCCGGACGGCGCGAAGCTGTTCTCCTCGATGAGATCGTAGATCGCCACCGCGCGCTCGTGCTCGACGTCGGGGTTGGAGCGGCCGATCGAGCTCTCGTCGAGCGTGACCGCCGCCAGGCGGGCGGCTTTTCGCTTGCCCGGGCGCTCGCGCGTCATCGCCGGTCGAGGCGGATCGCCACCGAGCGGGCATGCGCGTCGAGCCCCTCGGCCTCGGCGAGCGCAATCGCGGCGGGAGCGAGCGCGCGCAGCGCGTCGGGGCCGCAGCGGAGCAGCGAGGTGCGCTTCATGAAGTCGAGCACGCCCAGCCCCGAGGAGAAGCGCGCCGAGCGCGCGGTCGGCAGCACGTGGTTCGAGCCGCCGACGTAATCGCCGATCGCCTCGGGGGTGTGGGCGCCGAGAAAGATCGCCCCGGCATTGCGCACGCCGGCGGCAAGCTCGTCGGCGCGCTCGCTCGCGATCTCGAGGTGCTCGGGCGCAATCGCATCCACCAGCGCAAGTGCGTCGCCGAGCTTCTCGACCACGATGACGGCGCCGAAGTCGCGCCAGGCGGCGGCGGCGATGCCGGCGCGCGGCAGCGTGGCGAGCTGCGCCGCGACCGCCCGCTCGACCGCGGCGGCGAGCGCGGCATCGTCGGTGATCAGGATCGGCTGCGCGCTCGCATCGTGCTCGGCCTGCGCTAAAAGATCGGCGGCGATCCAGTCGGGATGGCCGCTCGCATCGGCGAGGATCAGCACTTCCGAGGGCCCGGCGATCATGTCGATGCCGACCGTGCCGAAGACGAGCCGCTTCGCCGCCGCCACATAGGCATTGCCCGGCCCCACGATCTTGGCCACGGGAGCGATCGTCTCGGTGCCGTGGGCCAGCGCGGCGACCGCCTGCGCCCCGCCCAGCCGATAGATCTCGTCGACGCCGGCGAGCCGCGCCGCGGCGAGCACGAGCGGCGGAAGCCTTCCTTCCGGCGCCGGCACGGTCATGACCAGCCGGCGGACGCCGGCGAGCTTGGCCGGCACGGCATTCATCAGCACCGAGGAGGGGTAGGCGGCGGTGCCGCCGGGCACGTAGAGGCCGACCGCCTCGATCGCGGTCCAGCGATGGCCGAGCTCGACGCCGAGCGCGTCGCTGAAGCGGTCATCGGCGGGCCTCTGCCGCCGGTGGTAGGCCTCGATGCGCTCGCGCGCGAGCGAGAGCGCATCGAGCGCCTTGCGGTCGCAGGCGGCGCAGGCGACCTCGATCTCGGCCGTGCTCACGCTGAGCCCGACCTCGGCGAGATCGATGCGGTCGAATTTCCGGGTAAGCTCGAAGAGCGCCGCATCGCCGCGAGCGGCGACGTCGGCGATGATCGCGCGCACCGCCGCCTCGACATCGGCCGCCGCCTCGCGCTTGGTGGAAAGAAGCTCGCGGAAGCGCGCGGAAAAATCTCCCGCGCGACTATCGAGGCGGATCGGCATGGCGGCGTCCCGCCCGGACCACCGGGCCCGGGATCAGCGCTCAATGGCGTGGGCGGGCAGGGCCGTCAAGCGAGGCGGCTACCGCTAGCGTCCTCCGCTCGCCGACAGGGGCTCGGGGGCGGCGGGCGCGGCATCCACCGTGTGAACCGGCCGGGCCTCGGCGGGCCAGGACGGCCCGATATCGGCCAGTTCGGCTTCCAGGCATTCCACCTCGAGCCGCAGCGCCGCGCCGCCGGAGAAGGTCAGCGTCACCACCCCGCCCGGCGGGTCGGATTCGGAGAATTCGACGGCCAGGAGATTGAGCACCGCTTCCTTGCCCGCCGGGTTGACGCTGCGGCACTTGCAGCTGCGGACCCGCTCGAAGCGGAGCGCCGCGCGGCAGCGGCGAAGCTCGGGATCGGGGCCCTCGGCGGAAGGCCAGTCGAACCGGCTGACGGCGACGACGAGGCGTTTTTCGTGGGGGCGCCAGATGACATCGGAGACCTTGACCAGGGCATCCTGCAGGTGGGTCGAGACGACCTCGAGGTCGTCGCGGTCAAGGGCTACGAACTTCACCGGCTCCATGACCCGCGCTCCTGCCGTTCAAGCCTTCGATGGACAAGGCAAAAGTTAGGTAGCAGTCGGCGGTTGCGCAAGCCGGGACCGGCCCGGGTGCAGGCTCAGAACGAGACGCAGGCCGGGCGCAGGATGATGCCGACCGACTGCTGCCTGAAGCTTCGCTTGTAGGCCGCCGCCACCGCGTCGAGGCGGGCGAGATCGTCGGGCCTGCCGGGCAGGACGATCTGCACGATCTTGCTCGGCTCGCGGACGATCCGGCCGCTGCGGCGCTCGCGCGACTGGCCGGCGGCATCGAGCACGGTCAGCCCGTCGGGGAAGCGGGGCGTGATCTCGCGGTCGAGGAATTGCATCCAGCGCGCTTCGCTCACCGCGGCATGCGGGCCGATCTTGCGCCCGAACATCAGCTGCACGACCTGTTGCGGCTTGTGCCCGTCGCGGCAGGCGAGAGGCTGCGCGCTGCCCGCGCCCGCGAAGGCAACGACGAGGAGCCCATTGGCGACGGCGAATCGTAGTCGGTAGGGTGGGCAAAATCGCCTCGCGATCGCGATTGCCGGCGAGACCATGACGGCGATTTTGCCACGCGTACACCATCGCACACCGCGTGGGCAAACGCGCGACGGCGTGCGCGCGACGCACCAAGATTCCGTCACGCGCGTTTGCCCACCCTACGGCCTGCCTATCCGCTGAGGCGCTCGATCGCGGCGCCGCAGGCGGCGAGCTTGTCCTCGAGCCGCTCGAACCCGCGGTCGAGATGATAGACGCGGTTGACCATGGTCTCGCCTTCAGCTGCGAGCGCGGCGATGACGAGGGAGACCGAGGCGCGCAGGTCGGTCGCCATGACCGGGGCGCCCTTGAGCCGGTCCACCCCCTCGATGGTGGCGGACTGGCCGTCGAGCTGGATATGGGCGCCGAGCCGCACCAGCTCCTGCACGTGCATGAAGCGGTTCTCGAAGATGGTCTCGGTGATCCGCGAGGTGCCGGCGGCGCAGGTCATCAGCGCCATGAGCTGCGCCTGGAGGTCGGTGGGGAAGCCGGGGAACGGGGCGGTCGTCACCTCGACCGGAGCGAGTGCTGCGCCGTTGCGGGCCACCCGCAGGCCGCGGTTGGTCTCGTTCCATTCGAGGCCGGCCTTTGCCAGCACCTCGAGCGAAGCCTGCAGCAGCTCGGCGCGCGCGTTCTCCAGCATCACGTCGCCGCCGGTCATCGCCACCGCCATCGCATAGGTCCCGGTCTCGATCCGGTCGGGCAGCACCCGATGGCGGGCGCCGCCGAGACGCGGCACCCCCTCCACCACAATGCGGGAGGTGCCGGCCCCGTTGATTCGGGCGCCCATCTTGTTGAGGCAGTCGGCGACGTCCTTCACCTCGGGCTCGCGCGCGGCGTTCTCGATCAGCGTGGTGCCGCGGGCGAGCGACGCTGCCATCAGCGCGGTGTGGGTGCCGCCGACCGTCACCTTGGGAAAGGCGATCTCGCCGCCCTTGAGTCCGTGCGGGGCGCGGGCGATGACGTAGCCGCGGTCGATCTCGATGTCAGCGCCGAGCCGGGAGAGCGCCATGATCAGGAGATCGACCGGCCGGGTGCCGATCGCGCAGCCGCCCGGCATCGACACCCGCGCTTCGCCCATGCGCGCGAGCAGGGGGGCGATCACCCAGAAGCTCGCCCGCATGCGCGAGACGAGCTCGTAGGGCGCGGTCGTGTCGATGATCCGCGCCGCCGATATGTGCAGCGTCTGCCCGTCGTACTGGGTCTCGCCCGGCCGCTTGCCGCCGACCATGATGTCGACGCCGTGGTTGCCGAGGATCCGCTGCAATAGGCTCACATCGGCGAGGCGGGGAACATTGTCGAGGATGAGCGTCCCATCGGTGAGCAGCGCCGCGATCATCAGCGGCAGGGTGGCGTTCTTGGCGCCGGATATCGGAATGGACCCGCTGAGCCGGCGGCCGCCGCTGATGCGAATACGATCCATGAATTGCCCCCGTCTTGTGGCGCGCCGCCCATCGCTGCAGCGGCGACGCCGATCCGCTGCCGGAAATTGTGTTTCGCAGAAGGGGGGAGCGAACGGCCCCCCGGCTCTCGAGGTCTGCCACGCTCCGCTGCGGTATCGGCGCCCCGACCAGCCGCGCGATGCCGCGGCTCAGCGCTCAGCCTTGTGTGCGCCAATTCCGGCGGAATCGTGAGGCGGCTGGGTGCGGTCCGCGCCCGCCGCGCCGGCCGCGCGCCCCCTGGCCTTCGCCTTGCGGCGCCTGAGGTTCTCCCGCAGCGCCGCGGCAAGGCGCTGCCTGCGCCGCGCCGCCTCCGCCGCCTTGCGATCCTCGTTCATGCCCGAAGTCTACGCTGTCCCCGCCCTCCATCACAGCCCCGCAGCCCTCAACCCCGGCCGCGATGTCTTGTTCCGGCGGCCGGGCGGTCGCACGACCCGCGCGCGCTTGCACCCCTTCGGGGCTTATGGCAAGCCGTGTCCCGGGACTGAACGACGGGCGCGCGCATGATGCGGGCGCACATAGGCGGAAAGCCGTTCAAGCTGCCGTAGCTCAGTGGTAGAGCACCCCCTTGGTAAGGGGGAGGTCGTAAGTTCAATCCTTACCGGCAGCACCAGCAAAACCCTTATCGTCAGGCCAAGGTCAGCGCCGAATTGCGCTACGCTATCGGTGGCTGGACGGACGTGTCGGAAGCTATGGAATGGAGCGAGGTTGCGCCCTTCGTCGCCTTCGACCATGACGCGGCGAGAAACCGAACAGCGGATGGAATTACGGCGAATGGCCGGTCAAGGTCTTGCGGGACGCAATCGACAAGATCGGCGGACTGTGAGGCCCCATTGCTTCGGGGCTTCGGGCAGGGAAGCCCGCTGCGGTAAGCGGCTTGAAACCAACGCTCTTTTTCCTCACGCTTTGGCGTGGCGATTCGCGGGCGGACGCCAGGCCAACCAACGGCATCTCCAATGAACGTAGAGCAGTCTTTTGCGGCGCTTCTTTTCGTCGTCGAGTGCGAGCCGGACTTGGCCTGGAACGGCTATCGCGCCGGGTTCAAGAGCATCGGCGAGTTCAAAAAAGCGCGCGCGGAATGGTTCACCAACAATTCGACAGATCAAATCTCTCCATACGAGGCGGAGGAATTTCGATACGCCATCAGCTTCCTTGACCTTGTGCCTGTCGCGCGGCGCAAAAAGATCAAAGCGTGCAATAGCTATGCGCTCAAGCACAGCGCCGAGGTATGGTCACGCCAACCGCACAACCCGGACCGCGTTGAAAACGGCGGTTGCGGTTATGTGAGCAACGGTGCGCTGATCGCAGCGGCGATCTATCGCGACTTTGCCGTTGAGCCAATCCCAAGCACCTTCAACGCAATGATTGGCAAGGCGCGCGGACGGACGTTCGATTGGCCGCTTGTGCAAACCGCCGATTTCATCAAGCCGACAGCACCAGAGCCAGCGATCTATTTCATCGGCGACGGCAGTGGCGTCGTTAAGATCGGGTACAGCCGCAACGTTGACAAGCGCATGAAAGTACTGGCCACAGGGTCGCCACGGCCATTGCAGGTTTTGCTTACGATTCCCGGCACGCGGTCCGATGAAGGCGCATTTCATGAGATGTTCAAAGCCGAGCATATGCACGGCGAGTGGTTCCGACTGCCAGGCCGCATCGAACGCTTCATCGCCAGCGGCGGCGGCGAGCAGGAGGACGCACGGAACAGCGGCCATCGCGGCTAGTGCTTTAAGAAACGCGATAGGTCGTGTTGCTACGGTCGCGGGCGGCACGGTGTAAAAATGCCGATCAAATCGACCGGCTGCAGTAAGGGACCAAGGCTGAGCAAGTGATGGCCCGCGCTAATGACTGATGAAGAATATCCGGTCCTGACGCAGTTTCGCGGAACGCTCGACTACCCGAAGGTTGCGGAGATTCGCGACGGCAAACATGGCCGTGTCGGCGTCCTGGCCGAACCGTTTGGATCAAGGATGGGCGCGTTCGGTTATGATGATCTTTAAAGCACGGCCAAGCCGAAAGCGCGGGCTTCATCGTCTACACGCCGGAATTTTGGAAGGCCAATCGGAACGCTGAAATCGAACGCTGCATGAAACAGTGGTTCTCGAAACGCGATCTATTTGCGGCCGTGACGGATTCCAATGAAGCCGAACATCGTCAGCTGCTTGGCCTGCCCGACACGGGCGCATTGCTGAAATCGGAAATCGCACAAGCCTACAAAGTCGCCGCTAGGCGCGCCCATCCCGACGCGGGCGGATCGGATGAAACGTTCAAGCAACTGGCCGCTGCCAAGGACGCATTAATTGCGCGCTGGCGACGTTGAGAGAACAGAATGCGGGTCACCGACCTTGACACGGGCAAAGATTTCTTTCTCGACATTACGCCCGAATTGGAAGCCGATCTCGCTCCGGTCGATGCGCTTTGCAGCCATCCGCAGAAACAGCTACGCCAGCGACGCAACAGGGGCGGAGCAATTCAGTACATTGAACAGTGCCTCCGCTGTGGAAATTCCGTTGGCTTTTTCCGCAAGCATACGCCGAACTTGGTTGCTTCGCCCGCTTGGGATGACAAATTACAGGACAATTTTTACGCGGCGCGGCAGGGTGATCGCGAGGCAATCATTCAAAAGCACGTGCGGATTCAACGCAGCAAATCGGAAGGCTTTTGGAAGGAATACAACCTCTACCTAAAAACAGGGGAATGGCAGCAAAAGCGCGCCAAGGTGTTGCAGCGTGCAAATGGGCAATGCGAGGGCTGCGGGATGAAGCCAGCAGCCGAAGTTCATCATCTGACTTACAATAACGTGTTCGCTGAATTTTTGTTTGAGCTAGTCGCGGTTTGCGATGCCTGCCATTCGCGCCTTCATGAGGACGACCCCGACTTAGGCGAATTTTTTGGACATCGCTGCCGCGATTGCAGACGTCAAGCGGACCACCAAGGTAAGGTATGGTGCCTATTCTTCGGCATCTCTGCCGATGAAGCACTCGCGAATGAGGATCAGTGCGGGTTGGAACGAATTCAATTTGCGCCGCTAAAGTGACTGGCGCGCCAAAGGCGACGCGCTTTGTTGTCGCCCGACACAAGCCGCACGTACTGCACGATTGCGTCCGGCTGATTTGATTTGGGCAGACGATCGAGTCGCTCGGCTTTTGAAGCCGGATGCTCGATTACGCTGGTCGGTGGGGTCGTTGTCGGCGAGCCAGAGGAAGCGAAATGACCTGGTCAGATTTTGCAGTAGCCATGCTGGCTGCGTGCGCGGCTTTCGTGGTTTGGAGGCTTTGGGCAGCCCGTCGTCGTAGATAAGACAAGACTACGCGCTGGCGTAACATCGCGACCGGCGTCGGACGCTCCGCACCGATGGTCACTATTGGAGGTACCGCGGAGGCGGCCGATTACGACGGTGGTGCGCCGACAATAGCGCAGATGACCCACAGCAGTTGCCATTCTCGGATATGCGCGTGTCAGCACCGACGGGGCAGAGCTTCGCAGCATGCCCAGCTGCACGCCGATCGGTGCTTGCGCCGGGGTACGTGACTACGGTCGGGCTACGCCCTCCCTCCGTCACGCACCCCGGCGCAGCCTTGACGTCCCCCCGGGTCAATTCCTCGTGTCGCCAGAGGGTCAATTCCGGGCGTCGCTTGACAGCATGATCCTAGCCGGTCCGCGATAAGCCGGTTGCAGCCCGAGCCCTTTCGCACTGTGGCCGCTCAGCCACACGCAATTCGATTTTGTCAGCCGGTGATTCGCCACCGCCGAAATCGCACCGCCAACGCTAGTCTGCGTACGGGCCGATTTCGGGGAAAGGGGAATAGTTACGCGGCCCACAATCGTGCCAACGGAAGCCCCGCCCAATACCCTGCCGCGCTCCTTGCGCAAAACTCCGATGGCAGGGGCCTGGCCGGGGCTTCCTGTTGGGGCCAGCGGTCCCCGAGCCCGCCGAGATCGGCCACGTCCGGCGATCGTCGGGAGCGGGGAAAACGGGATGATCGCCACCGCTGGCGCGCTCGCAAAAAAAGCCCCGACTTGCGGCCGGGGCAAGGGCTCTCTCAACAGGAGGTCGTGCGCGCCCCCCAACACGAAGGGCGACAAACCCTCGCCGTCGAAACAGGCGCAATTGCGGCGCCCGGCGGCGCCCACCTCACGCAGCCAGTCGGTCAATCTGCCTGACGAGATCGCTGAGACGTTCCGGCGCGGCCTGCTCTACGGCAGTGTAGGCGGTCCGCAACTGCAGCCCGATCTCGACGAGCATGGCGCTCCGGTTGACATCGCCAGGCCCTCGCCGAAGTGGCCTCTGCGGCTTGGCCGGCTCGCGCGGGCGACCCGCATCACGGCGGGCACACTCCGCAAGGTCACGCCATGCATCGGCAAGCTTCAGCAGCCGCGCCTCGGCGTCCCTCGACGGTGCCCGTTGCGCCAATTCGAGCGCAGCTATCGCGTTGTTCAGGTACCGATCCTCCTCGGTCATGGCACGGCCTTCCAAGGATGGCGCCACTTCCACTTAAAGGGTCAGCCGTAACGCCCGGGTCCCTGAACGGAAACGGCAAGAACGGTCGAGCCGATCGCGAGCGCAAGAGATACAGCGGCAAGCGCGAGCCACATCATCGGGCCTTCCCCATTACCCGCCCGGAACCGGCCCTCCCCGAACGCGCTACGCCAGTGCCAGGCATCCGCCACAAAGAACGCCAAGCCCCATGTCGGGTTCCCGACGCTCAGCGGGTTTTTGCGAGGCTGGGGTACCTGATAGCCGCCGGCCCGAAAGGGCATCGCCACGGCAGGCAGGCAGCCAGATGCGCCGTTGAGCCAGATCAAAGCCGGCAGCGGGCAGGTTGCTATGGTTGCTGCAACCCCGGCTCGTTCACCTCCGTATGAGGCGGGGAAGGGTGCGGCCCTGGCCGACCGGCGAAAGCTGCTGCGGCCGGGGCCGTCCGCATCTCACAACGGCGGTCCTTACCGCAGCGAAAGGCCCGCACAGCCCAACCCGGTGCACGTGTGCGCCGTACGGGACAGGCGGGCTATCGCGCCACCCCCGCCAAGCACACCGATCCGGCTGGCATCACGAGGGCTGTTAAGCTGGGATATCGAGGCGGCGTATTTTCTCTTTGGTTTCCTTGGTAAGTCGCTGCTGGTAGACCGCCATGCAAGCCGAGGAGCAAAAGCGCATTCGCCAGTAGTGTTGCACGTTGAGGCCGAGCTCCCGGCGGCAATGATCGCAACGCAGAGTTTTGAACCGAAACGATATGAGCACAGCGTTCATTGACTCACTTGCGAAACATTTCATCGATCAGTGCAGGCCGCCGAGCAGCCAGATGACGATTATGATCGGAATTGGAATGCCGATCAGCCACAACAGCAAACCGCGGCCCATGTGCACCTCCTGATGTCGTGTCGGACAGAACAACGCTCTTGCAAATGGCTAGTTCCGTTGTGCGGCACCTTTGGCCGCCTGCGCAGGTCGATGCGAATGGCTGTTATTTTGCAGAAGGAGGATCGGCAAGATCGATCTTAAGCCACACGACGTTGGAACCGCGGGGCAGGAAAGTAGTTGAATTGCATTGGCAGAGCTCAGTCACTCCTTGTAAAGGCTGGCATTCAAGGAGTGAGACGCGATCCGTATCGCTCAGATTGCCCCATAGGCGGAAAGCGTTCCGCCCAAGCTATACGGCGGTACCGAACGAGTCGTCGCCTAGCTTATTGAAGAGCTTGTTGAAGGCCGCCGAACCTCATCTAGCGAATTCTTTCAATCGCTTGGAGAGCTTCGGGAAGTTTCGCCCGAGTAGCTTTCAAGGATCACTGTCGGCGTGCTACCTCAGGGTATGGCCTCACCGTCACACTGCCCTGGATAATCCGAGCCTTTGGAGGGCATCGCTTGTTCGTGGCATCACTCCGCCTCAAGCGTTTCGATGAGACGAGTGAGAGCATCCGCCATCGCGCAGGCCTGAACGGCTCGAAAAGCCCCGGCGGCTGAGGCCGGAGCGGAGAGCTGGAATGGCCGCGACCGGTTGGTCCAGTCGCAGCCATTATCTTCCGACGACTTGCCGGAAAAATCAGTGGCTAAATCATAACGCCCTCGAGGCCGAATCAGCGCGCGGCCAAGTTGATGTTGCTCATAACCCAGATCGCCACAGCCGCAACGAGACCTGCACTGGCGAACACTCCCGATACCACGGCCGCGCTGAACAGAATCACTCCTAACGCATATGCGATCCTATCGAGGGCCCATCGTATCACTCCGATGAAGCGGCCGAACACCCAATAGAACGCATACAGGAGGAGCAGGAGCACCAGAGCAAGCACTGCAATCTTCAGGATCGGAGCGCCACCCAAGTGCGTACCAAGAAGTCGCGAGACCTGGCCGATGCCCCAGAGGCATCCGAACACGATCACGTCGACGAGCCAGCCAAAACCCTGCTTAAGCCATGCACCAAACTCCTGGATCAGGTGCTCCATGCACAGGTCCTCTCGTTCGTGTTCCCCAGCCATTAACGTCGCGCGAACGAATGTGTTTCAAGCGATGTCCCCCGGTTCGGGACTGTCGCAGCGCTCCTCGTTCGTGATGGCGCAAAACGTTGCGCTTGCCGCGGGTAAGCGCCCCTTGCCTGCCATTTTTGGGTGCCAATGGGGCTGCGAGCCGCTCCAGGGCGGGGGCGAGGGGGAGAGCGGGCGCGAGGGGGAGAGCGGGGGCAATGAGAGCGGAGGCAATGATCGTTCGTTTTCCGCGCCTCGGGCGTGTGCTGGCTTGCGCCATGTTGCTGGGCCTCGCCGGCACTTCCGCGCCAGCTGCGCAGCCGATCTCGACGGATGCCGGCGCCGCAGCGCCCGCCGCCGACACGTCCAGCACCAAATCTGCTGGCGAGCAGCCGCGCCCGGTCGCACCGCACATCGACACGGCGGAGATCACGAACCGCGCCAATCGCGACGTTGGTGCCGACATTGCGACGACGATCGCCGGCTGGCAGAACGGGCTCGAGCGGCTGGAAAACGATTTGCGCGGTCCGCGGCTGCGTTACTCGGACCTCAACGCTCTGCGCGATGAGTTGCAGCGCGTCCGGTCAGACATCGAGGAGTTCGCCAATCGCCTGCAGCCTCCGTTCGCAGCGGCGAAGGCGCAGCTCGATCTGCTGGGGCAGGCGCCGCCCGCGGGCCAACCAGCGGAGGCCGAGCCGGTCGCGCGCAGCCGGGCGGAGCTCAATCACTATGTCGGGCTTCTCGCCGCCGGCGAGACCGCGGTCAACGCGGCCAACCTGCGCATCGATCAGCTCATCAATACCATTCAGGATATTCGCCGAAAAAACTTTACCACCAATCTGTTCCAGCCCGTCCCCGGCATCTACTCGCCGCAGACCTGGACCAGGGTGGCGGACTACGCGCCCGCCGCCGCAAGCCGCCTTCGCGATCTCGTGCTCGATTGGTGGGAGAGTGTTCGCGATCACGATGAGTTGCTGCGTATCGGCCTCGAAGCTTTGCTGCTTTGGCTCGTGCTTGGGATCGCAGCCTGGCATGGCGTGCGATGGTTGCGCCGGTGCCGCCTTCCAGGCGCGGCGCCGCCGTTCTGGCGGCGGGCGGCGTCAGCAGCCGGTGTCATCGCGCTACGAACCGTGCCGGTGGTGGCGCCGCTGCTCTTCCTCTATGCCATCGTTGCCGAGACGCAGTCTCTGCCCGAGCGAATCGACCGGCTGTTCAGCGCCGCGCTTCAATCCGTTGTCGTGATCCTGGGTGTCAACGCCCTCGCCGGCACGGTGCTGGCTCCGCGCGCCGCCGATTGGCGGCTGATCCCCGCTTCCGATAAGTCGGCCGGACGCATTTACGGGCTCATCCTCGCCCTTGCCGTCATTTACGGCGTCACGACGCTGCTCTACGCGGTGATCCGCGTCGTGCAGGCGCCCTTCGCCCTCACCGTTGCAGTGGCGTTTCCGTCGACTCTGCTGCTCGCCGGAACGGTCGTTGCCATCCTGCTCTCCCGGCTGGATGCCGAGGGCAAGGACGGAATGCCGTCATTGCGCTGGCTCAGCGCGCTGTGGATTCCCAGCTGGGTCGCAATCGGCGCGATCGTCATCAGCGCGCTCGCCGGCTACCTCGCGCTGTCGCGCTTCCTTGCGCAACAGCTGGTCGTCACCGGCTCGATCCTGGCCTTGGTTTATCTTCTGCTGCTGTGGGTGGACGGCTTCACGCAAGGTCTGGGCGACGGCACGGCGGCGACTGGGCGCTGGCTCGAGCAGAGAGCCGGATTGGCACAGCAACGGCGCGAGCGGCTCGCGCTCCCGGTCGGCCTGCTGCTCAAGTTCCTCGTGCTGGTGCTTTCGGTCCCCCTCATCCTGCTGCAATGGGGGTACACGCGGTCCGACATCCACGAGTGGTACAGGCAGCTGTTCTTCGGCTTCCATATCGGCAACACGCAGGTCTCGCTGGCGGTCCTGTTGGCGTCGATCATCGTCTTCGTTTTGGGGTATGCGGCGGCGCGCCTGTTCCAGAGCTGGCTCGATGCCCGGGTGCTCAAGCCGGCAGGAATCTCGGGTGGGGTGCGTGAGTCGATCCGCACCGGCGTGGGCTATGTCGGCATCGCGATCGCCGGCGTGGTGGCGTTCTCCTACGCCGGCTTCAACCTGTCCAGCCTGGCAATCGTCGCCGGGGCGTTCTCCGTCGGCATCGGCTTCGGCCTGCAAAGCGTGGTGAACAATTTCGTCTCGGGCCTGATCCTGCTGGCGGAGCGCCCGGTCAAGGTAGGCGACCTTGTTGTCGTCGGCGGCGAGGAAGGCTATGTGCGCAGGATCAGCGTGCGATCAACCGAAATCGAGACGTTCGAGCGAGCTCGCGTTCTCATCCCGAATTCCTATTTCACCACGGAGAAGGTGAAGAATTGGACGCTACGCGACAACATGCGCCGCCTCGCCATCCCGGTCGGCGTCGCGCATGGTTGCGATGCGCGCCAGGTCAGAAAAATCCTGCTCGAGGTCGCGCGAAGCAATCCCAATATCATGCTGACGCCTGCGCCTTGCGTGGAGCTCGAGGAGTTCGGCGCCGACAGCCTCGATTTCAAGCTGTACGCGTTTGTTGACGACCTCACCAAGGTTGGCAGCACCAGCACCGAGCTGCGATTGGCCATCCTCGACGCGTTCCGCGAAGCGGGCATCGCCATGCCGCTGCGCCAGACCGACGTGACGCTCCGAAACGTGGATTGGCTGCGTGCCGCGGCGGCCGAGCATGTGGGCGGCTCCTCGAACGGAGGCAGGTCGGAAGCGGGGAGCACCGCTGCGCGACATGTTGAACGCGAGGGCGACCGCGCGCGGACCACGGCTCGCCTGCAACGAAGGCGCGGAGACCTGCCGGCGTGACCAGCGGTATTTAGGCGAAATGCGTATCACCGGGTGTCACTCCGGGTGAATGCAGCGGCAAAGATCGGGGACTTGCTGCTGCCGCCGTCGAATCGCCTGGAGGGCTGCAACGATGTCGGCAGCATGCGGGCCTGTCATGAGACAGCGCAGACGCTGCAAGAGCGGCAGGACGACTTGCAGGGGTGAGGTGCCATACCTTCTCGCTGGCCGGGAGCAGCAACCGACCCGGCCCGCCGGACCCGTTCAGCCGGGAATTCTCGCTTCGGTCAGCAAGATCGGCTGTGAGGATAAAATGTGCACCGGCGCCGTCGGCTCGGGCTCCGCTGCCGGTCGTGGGCAAACCTCGCTGATCTGCCGGTCCTTCACGATGAGCACGCGGTCGGCGCGGCGGAGCAGCGCCGGCCGGTGCGCCACCACGATGCGGGTGATCGGCATCTTCTGGACCAGATCGGCGATCGCCTGCTCGGTCGCTTCGTCGAGATTCGCCGTGCCTTCGTCGAGGAACAGGACGCGGGGATTGCGGTAAAGAGCGCGTGCCAGCAGAACTCGCTGTCGTTGACCGCCGGACAAGGTCGAGCCCATGTCGCCGACCAGCCCGAGATACTGCATCGGCATGCGCATGATGTCGTCATGCACCTGCGCCAGCTTGGCCGCGGCCTGCACCTTGGCCATGTCGAGGTCGGGGTCGAAGAACGCGATGTTGTCGGCGATGGTGCCGGACAGCAGCCGGTCGTCCTGCGCGACGATGCCGACATGGGCACGCCAGGCGCGCCACAGCTCGGCGTCCGCAGGATGCCCGTCGACCTCGATGCTGCCCGCGGTCGGCCGATGCAACCCGACGAGCAGCTTCAGCAGCGTCGTCTTGCCGCCGCCGGACGGACCGGTTATGGCGACGAAATCGCCTGGCGCGACACGAAACGAGACGCCCTGCAGGACGAGCTGGTCCGCCGCACCGTAGCGGAACGATACATCCTCGATTCTGAGCGCCCCTTTCACATCGATGGCGCGCGTCTGCGCAGTATCGGCTTCGGGAGCGGCGGTGACGATATCGGCGAGCCGGTCGAGATGTAGGCCCAGCAGCCGGAACTGCACCAGCTGATTGATGAACCCCGTCGCCCGGTCGTTGAAGGTCTGGCGGAAGGAGAGGAACGCGAACAGCATGCCGGCCGAGAAACCCTGGCCGGTCAGGATCATGTGCGCCCCGACATAGACGATCACGACGTAAGTCAGGCCGGTGATGAGGGTCTGGACGAACGTCATGCTGATCTGGTGCTTGCCGACTGCCACCCCCGCGTTGATCACGTCGGCATAGAGGTTGCGCCAGGCGCTCTCGCGTTCGCCTTCCCGCCCGAGCAACTTGACGGTAGTAGCCGCCCGCACCGTTTCCATCAGATGCGACTGCTCCTTGGCGCGCGCCAGGATTTCCTCCTCCATGCGGCGCCGCATCCCGGGGTAGAGCACGAGCACGAGCGCGAAGTGCAGAAGCACGGCAACAATCGCGATTGTGGCGAGCAGGACGGAGTAGAACATCAGGAGTCCGGCGGCGATGAAGGCCATCACGCCGTCGATCAACGACGCCACGACCCCTTTGGTGATCGCCTGCTGAATGGGCTGAACCGCGCCGAGACGGGAGAAGATGTCGCCGACATGCCGCTTCTCGAAGAAGTCGGCCGGCAATCGCGTCATGTGCCGGACGAGATTGCCCACGATCTGGAAGCTGAGAAGATGCCCGAACACCTGCAGCGCCCACCCTCGCAATGCTTCTGTCGAGGCCTGCACCACCGCGAGCGCTCCGAAGCCGAGCGCGATCACCAGCAGAAGGTCTTCATCGGAATGAAACACCGCTTCGTCGATCACGAGCTGGATCTGGAACGGCGCCGCGAAGGCGGCAATCTGCAGCACGATCGAAAGCGCGATCACCTGAGTGAGCGCGCTCGAGAGGCCGGTCATCCGCGACCAGAGGCTGGACAGCCGGATCGGCGCCTTGGCCTGGACCGACCGGAAGGTCGCGGCGGGCGACAGCTCCAGCACGACGCCAGTGAAGTGCTTCGAGAGCTCGGCAATCGGCATCTTGCGGACGCCGAAGGCGGGATCGTGGATCACCGCCGAGACGGCAGTGATGGACCGCAGCACCACGAAGTGGTTGAGGTCCCAATGCAGAATGGCGGGCGTGTGCACCTGCCTGAGAGCCCCGAGCTCGACGCGCAGCGGGCGGGAGGCGAGGCCGAGCTGGTCGGCCAGCGCCATCAGGTTTCGCAGTGAGATGCCCGACAGCGACAGGGAAAAGCGCTGACGCAGGCCGTTCAGGTCCACGTCGTGCCCGTGATAGCGGGCAACCATCGCGATGCAGGCGAGGCCGCATTCTGCCGCTTCGCTCGCGAACACGACCGGCAGCCTGCGTCGGCCGGACAGGTTGATTTCCGCGAGCGCGTTCATGTCCGCCTCCCGACCGCAAACAGAGGGTCAAACAGCCAGCGAATGAGCGAGCGGCGGTCGAACACGATGTCCGCCGAGAGCAGCATGCCGGGCTGCAGAGGCATGGCCTCGCCGTAAGCCTGGATGTCCTCGCGGGGCAGGGTCACGCGGACCCGGAACACCGGCTCCTCCACCTTGAGC
This sequence comes from Xanthobacteraceae bacterium, assembly GCA_036406655.1. Classification (GTDB taxonomy): domain Bacteria; phylum Pseudomonadota; class Alphaproteobacteria; order Rhizobiales; family Xanthobacteraceae; genus VAZQ01. The sequence goes on from DASXAP010000084.1 coordinate 25,176, forward strand.
CCCGGTATGGCGATCTCCGTCGGTCCGAGCACCGTCCTCGAGATCGCGCTGATCCGGCCTTTGACGGTGCCGAACCGCTGGTACGGAAACGCCTGCAGCATCAGATGCACTTCCTGCCCGGGCCGGATGAAGCCGGCCGCCCGCGAGGGGGCCAGCAGCTCGGCTTCGATCTTCGCTCCGTCGGGGATCACGATCGCGACGGTCGCGCCGGCGGATATCCCCTGCCCAAGCGAGACCGGCAGGGCCGCAACCCGGCCCGCCACCGGCGACAGCACCGTCTGGCTCCAGCGCGTCTCGGCGTCGATGCTCCGCTGCTCGAGACTGGCAAGCGAGGAGCGGCTTTCCGCCAGCACCGTCTCCTTCTCGATCGGGATCGCGCCGATGCGCGCCTCGATATCCGACATGTCGCGCTCGAGCGTATCGATCTGTCGCCGCAGAGCGGCATGGTCCTGCTCGGCCGCAAGCACGGCAGCCTGGCGCTTCTCCAGATCCGCCTTGGCCACGATGCCCTTCGCCGCGAGGTCCCGCCCCCGTGCCAGCTCCTGGCGCGCGAGCTGCACGCGTTGCGCCTGCAGTTCCAGCTGTCGCGCCAGCTGCTCGAGCTCGAGCCGGGATTTTGCCAGCCGTACCGAAGCCTGCTGCGATTCGGCGCTGAGGCGCTCGAGCTGCGTCTGGGTCCTGGCGCGGGTCGCATCCGCTTCGGCGCGGAGCTGGGTGAGAAACATCTCGCTGACGTTTCCGCCCACAGCGTCTGCCCCGGTGCGAAGCTGGGCGAGGGTGGCACCGGCCTCCACCGTCTGCCCTTCCTTCACGAACATGGCCTGCACGAACCCGGCGGATGCGGCGGTTGCCCGGATGAGGCCCTGGTCGGGAACCAGCCAGCCGGTAACCGTCGCCTTGCGCGCGTAGGTTGCGGTCGAGACCGCAACGACAGCGGCCAGGATGATCGCGCCGAAGAACAGGCCCAAGACGCGCACCGACAGCGGAGTCGCCAGCACGACGCCCCCGGCGAGCCGCTGCGTGGCATGCGAGATCGCTTCTTTTCGGAACAGGTCATTCATGGCGCTCAGCCGAAAAATTCAACCCGCTCGCAGCGGGCACGACCAGCCTGCCTGCGCACCGCGGATGGCACCGTGATGGGCGTCACACATGTGTCGATTGCCGGCAGCCGGCGCGCATCCAAGCGCGTCTCGGTGACCGAGCAGGCGGCAAGCCCGGCTCCGTTCAAAGAAGAGCCGGAGCCCAGCGGCCCCGGCCCCGGATATGCGCACCCGAAACCCTGTCAACGGGGAAGGTGGCCCGTCGCCCCGACCAAAACCCATTGCAGGTCGAACGTGCCCCCGAACGGAGAAATGTTGATGACGCTGCCGGGAGGAAGCCCGGGATACCCTTCCACGCCACCATTAACTGCATCCAGCTCGTCTTCACGGAGCACGCGCGTGCCCTCGTGACCGCTCCATCTAAGCTTGCTGCTCATCGTTCGCTCCATCTCATCTCTGTGCTTTCGTGTTCGCCGGCGTCAACCGGAACGAGTGCAAGCTAGCAGAACCGAATCATGCGGCCGTGATGGCCATCACGCTTTGTCGGAAAGCGGCGCACCGGCAAGAAAACGATCGGAGGTCGCTCCCGGCTGCTCTCGTCAACTTTCGTCGCAGCGGCGATCGCTAATCCGCTGCGAGCATCAGGAGCGCTCCCCTGCTCAGCATCACTTGTGACGTACGTCACGGCGCCGTGACGGACGTTGTGGCAAGCAACAGGGGCGGGTCATGCAAATGGCCGCCGCACCACGGCAACAAGGCAGCGAAAGGAATCGACCATGAGCACGAATGCGAAAGCCCAGGAGAATGCCCGGTGGGAGCTGCGGCTGCTGGATGCCCCGGAGCTGGAGGAGGTCGCCGGCGGCACGCCTCAGCCCTTGCCAGGCCCGCTGCCCGGATCATCTCCTGGACTGAAATCCGCCATCATAAGCGGCCCGTGCGCACTCTGGTCTCCGGCGTGGCAGTGGATTGCCTGTGGGTACGATTCGTGTGGGTGCCCGTGATTATTCTGAGCGGCCGGCGTCGGGAGTTTTGGCCCATCTCGAGCCGAAACTCCCCACGGCTCCCCCCTCCTCCTGCGCCTCCGTACCGCTTCCGATTGAAAGGATCAAAGGATAGAGGATCATGCAGGAGACCGCTGCACCCTTGACCAAGGCCGCCCGACATTCGCATTCGGCCGCGCGCGCTCGGCATAGCTCTCCTCGAGAGAGTGAAGGCGTGACTCACCCGCGTTGCGGAGCGGGACGGCTGCGGACGGCTTTGGCTGGTCCTTGTTGCTTCTGGAACTGCAGACCGTAACGCGTCCAGATGGCCATGCAATCATGGCCAGCGGCGAAATTTTTCAGCCGGCCGAGAGCGGCATCATTCACTCCAAATAGCCGGTTGAAGTCAGCTTGCTTTATGTAGACGACCTCACCCGCTCGCAATTCATCGAGATGCTCCTGTAAGGCAGGCAGGGTAAATCCGTCGGAGAGCGGTTCAGCCATATTATAAAACCTACCAGGAAGGTGTGCGATCGTTTTGCGGTAGATCAAAATTGAGCGCATTGCTCTGACGCGGTTGCTTCCTGCATCGATGCCCCGGCGTGGCCCAAGCTGCAGGCCCCTCTTCCGGCTGCTCCTCGATGCACCAGGGGGCCGAAGCGAGGTGGACCGCCCACACTCAGTAGTACACTTGGCTATACGGCACCCAGAGCGTCGGACGGGTGCTCCACCAATAAGTCCCGTACGCGCTCGGCGGCGCGACCCGCGCGGCAGGGGCTGCGGCATAGGTGCGCTTGAGCCTGGCGTGCTTTGCGAGGGCAGCATCGGCGGTGAGCGTGAGCGCAACGACGGCTGCGATGAGGGAGACGGACTTGCGCATGGGTGTGGCCCTTCCGCTAGAGCTTCGACCTTGCCGTCGCGACCGGGTCGCGGTCGAGAAAGTTCGGACGATAGATCGATTTTACGTAGCCTTGGTGGCCGTCATCGAATCGGACGGCGAAGTAGGAGGTGGAGTTCTGTGAAGCGACGTCGGTCACGGTGAAGCCACCGCGGAAGAACTCGCAATCCGTGCTTCCCGGCGTCTTGCAGACGTACAAGCCGGCCACGTTGTCTGCCCAGAAGTGGCGGCCGACCTCCGCGCGCACCCGGTCGATCTCGCTCGCTCCCGGGTCGCCGTAGGGTGCCGTGCCGCTGCATCCGGCGAGCGCAATCAGGCACAGCGCAGTGATCACGGTATGGCGCATCACCCCTCGGCTCGCGCACCCCATCGCCTCTCCATTGTGCCGGATGGATTGGGCGCGTCAACCGCGATGCGGCGACCCCGGCTGCGACCAATCCTCGCTTCGGCGCTATTGGAGAGGTTCGGGCATCATGGAGGAGTGGTGGTGGACGATGAGCCAGCGGCCGTCATGCCATTCATAGACGAAGGAATAGCGTGCCTTCACCGTTTCGGTGGTGCCCGGCTTCTGCCCCGAGAGAGCAAACGTGTAGGTCCCGACGTCGGAGGCAGTATTGCATCCGATCCGGATCGTACGGGTATCGACGGTCGCCCTCGGATTGCGGTCGACGAAATGGATGAAATACTCCTTGATAGCGGCCGCGTCGGTCCGCGGACGATTGGAGACTGTCGGGAGCAGAACCGCGTCGGGAGCGTAGTTGGCCGCTACCTTTTCAGGATCGTGCGTTGCGAGGGAGGCGTTCCAGCGGTCGAGCAAGGCCGCGATCTCCGCGGGGGTGGCCTGCGCGCAGGTCGTCGTTGATTGGGCTCGAGCAACCGCCACGCCAAGAATTGTCGCGCACAGAAGTGCGCCGGCACTCGTGGCTTTTCGCATTGGTGCATTCCTCGGCAGGCGAGGACGGGATAATGTCAACATCAGGCTTCGGCTGCAAGTGAGCGTTCATGCCCGAAGCCGAACGCGCGCAAACCGTGGGCATGGATGACGGGGCTCGCCCGTCACAGGCGCCACCACTTCATCACGAGTCGGTCTGCGTGCTATCATCCAGACTCGAAGGACCGGATCCTCGGCTCCTGGCTAGCGCACGTTCCGATGAGATTGGATCAGCTGCGGCAAGCTCCGACTGCTCCCTCTCCCCGCCTCAGCGGGAAGAGGGCTGGGGCGAGGGGCC
>DASXAP010000085.1:0-16049 GCA_036406655.1 Xanthobacteraceae bacterium
TGGTGCGGGATCGAGTTCGCCGGGCTGCGCTACGGCGCGGTGTTCGGACCGTGGAGCGGCACCGGCGGCGGCGGACCCTCGAACATCGTGCGCGAGGCCATGCGCAACGCGTCGGCGGGGAAAGAAGCGACTATCCCGCCGGGGGTGATGGAGTGGGTCTACTCCAAGGACGCAGCACGCGGCACGGTGATGGCACTCGACGCCGAGGACCTCGGCAGGGGGGTGTTCAACATCACGATGGGCGCCATGACCAGGCCTGGCGAGCTGGCCGCCGCGATCGGAGCAGTGTTTCCCGATGCTAGGGTGACCTACGACGCGCCGGCAGGGGCGGGAATCGCCCTGTCGAACCGCGACCGCCACGCCGATCTGAGCCGGGCCAGGCGCTTTCTCGGCTACGAGCCGCAGTTCGGGCTTCACGATGCCATCAAGGACTTCGCCGACTGGATGCGACGCTATCCGGCATCGGCCCCCGCCTCGGCCCGGTGAGCGAACGACGGCTGCATCTGTCCGGCTCGTCGTGCCCGCGCCCGTCGCCCGCGGGCCGACCGCTCATCGATCCGCAGTGCCGAGGAGGCCGGTCGGTCGAATGACCAGGATCACCGCCATCAGCAGGTAGAGAAGCGGGAGGGCAATCTCCGGTGCGACGAGAATTCCAAAGGCTTCGAGCTCGCCGACGACCAGCGCGCCGATCAGGCTCCCGGGCAGGCTGCCGAGCCCGCCGATGACGACCACCGCAAAGGTCTCGATGATGATCTGCGAGCCCATCGTCGGCGAGAGCGAGACCATCGGTGCCGCCAGTGCGCCGGCGACACCGGCGAGGCTCGTCCCCATGGCAAAGGTGAAGGTGTAGGCACGCGGCACGTCGACGCCGAGAACCGACAGCATCTCCCGGTCCATGGAGGCCGCGCGGATAATCAGCCCAAAGCGGGTCCGCTCGACCACGAGCCAGAGGGCGATCCCGATCGCGCTCCCCACGGCGAGCAGCATGAGGTTGTAAACCGGCATCCTGTTGCTGCCCAGCGCGATGCCGCCGTCGAGACCCGCCGGACGGCCGACGGCGGCGAGGTCCGCACCCCACACGATCCTGATCAGTTCCTCGATCACCAGCAAGGCTCCGAAGGTGACGAGCGCAAGGAACAGCATGCCGGCGCGGTAGACCGGCCGCAGCATCAGCCGCTCGTACACGGCTCCCGCGGCGCCCAGCGCCAGGCCGATGCCGATCACCGCCAGCGCGAACTCGGCGGCGCCCAGCTCATGGATCCGCATCAGCGAGAGCAGCAGATAGGCGCCGAGCGCGTAGAACCCGCCGTGCGTAATGTTGAGCACCCGCGAGACGCCGAAGATCAGCGAGAGACCCGATGCCAGCAGGAACAGGAACATGGCCTTGAGCAGGCCGCTGACGAACTGAAGCGCGAGGTCTTCCATGAGCCGGCGTCCCGGTTAGCGGCGAGTCATCCGCGAGGTCTCGGGGACAGCTTCAGCTCGGTGTCGTAGAGGACCGGATCCTCCTTGCGGCGGACCTCGACCGCAATCAGATGCGCGCACGCGGGACAGCAATACTCGCGAATGGCGATGTCCGAGGTGAGGCCGAACCGGTTCCAGGCACTCAGCACGTCCATGGCAATCTCGCGCCGCAGCGTCCCGGTCTTGGGGTCCCGCGTCGCCTCGGCGATCATCTCCCCGCAGCTCTGGCAGTGGAAGCGGACATCGCTTTCCCGCGCCACCACGTCGAGCGCAGCGCCGACCTGATGCAGGGGCGTGCCGACAGGACCTGCGGACTTGCTCGTGGCCGGCCGCGGCGAGGCGACAGGGCGTCCTTCGCGCAGGCGGCGTGCAACCATCTCCCTGCGCAGACCGGCGGTGCCGGCGGCATCCGCCTCGAAACCGGCGCCGTTGCGCGACAGCGCCACACCGTAGACGCCATTGGCGACATCGGCGCTCACCAGGCCGGCCGTCACGTCGCGGGCGACCTGCGCCGGATCCCGCTGCAGCGGATCGCCGTAGCCGCCGCCGCCCGCGCAGACGAGCACCAGCGCGTCGCCGGCCTCGAAGACGGTCCGCTGCTTGGCGGCAAGCGGCTCCACGCGCTCGCTCCCGGTGTCGGCGACGGTCGTCGGGATGCGGCGCCGCGCGAACTGCTCCCGGACGTCGCTGCCGTGCAACAACAGCCGGACCTGGACGCTGCCGGGGTAACCGCCGTACAGCCCCTGCGCCTCGGGCTGGCTGGCGCCGTGGGTGAGCACCGTGAGGTCGATCGGCCCGTCGTTGCCGTGCGGGATGATCATGCCTTCGGTCCCGACCCCGCCGCGATAGCGACCTGCGCCTCCGGTGTCCGGAGACTGGCGGCGGTAGACGTAGAGGATCGGATGCTCCCGCTCGTAGGTCTCGACATTGGCGATCGCCATCGCCGGCGTTCCGGGAAGCCCGCCGGTGTCGACGCCGTCCTTCCAGTGGCGGGCTCCCGCTCCCCCGGTCTCGTCGAGCAGCACCGCGGTGAACGGCCGGCCGCCGCGATGGTGCCCGGCCAGCGTCGTGCCCTGCCAGGCCGGGGCCCAGTTCGCCTGCGCCTCCTCTTTGAGATGCGAGCACGCGAGCATCTTGCCGATCGCCCCCGAGGTCACGTGCGAGGTGGCGAAAATGGCGGACACGGTTGCCATGCTGACGCCGGCCGGGTGGCGGGCATTGTTGACCGTCCCTTCCTCGGACACGATGTCGATCAGCGGCATGATCCCGCCCGGCGACCAGGGCAGGTCGTAGCAGAGCATCGGCAGCACCGCCGAGAGGATGCCGCTTTCGAGCCCCACCCGGGCGCAGTTGATCGCGCCGCGCGCCTGGCGGTCGGTTCCGGTGAAGTCGAATTCGAGCCGCTCGCCCGACTTCGTCATCCGCAGGCGGATGCGATAGAGCCGGTTCTCGTTGCCGTCGTGATCGATGAATCCCTCGTTGGTCCAGGTCCCGTCGGGCAGCGAGCGCAGCCGGCGGGCAAGCGATGCCCCGACGAGCTCGAGGATCCGGCGCTGCGTCTGCATCAGCGTCGGCAGCCCGTATTCGTCGATGACCTCGCGGATGCGCTGCCGCGTGCGGTTGATCGCCGCTACTCGCGCGCGCATGTTGAGGCCGTTGAGACGCGACGTCCGCGAATTGCGGATCACCAGCGCCTCGATGTCGGGACGGATGACGCCCCGCTCGACCATCTTCAGCGGCGGGATCAGCGGTCCCTCGCCGTAGACGTCGCGCGTTCCGATGGTGAAGCTTCCCGGGTTCGGGCCGCCGACATCCACCTCGTGCATCGCCAGCCCGGTCCAGCACACCAGCGTGCCTTCCCAGAAGACCGGCGCCACCATGATGAAATCGTTCATGTGCGCGGCGCCGGTCCACGGATCATTGGTGATGAAGGCGTCGCCGTCGGCAAAACCGATCGTGTCCTTGAAGCTTGCAATCACGTTCTTGACCACGTGATTGAGGCACAGCGACAGCCGGGTCATGTAGATGCCGATGAACAGGCTGTCGCCTTCTGCCGTCAGCAGCGAGCTGTTGAAGTCCTTGGCCTCGTATACGATGGGAGAGCCCGAGAGCTGCGAGGCGACGCGGCCCTGCTCGTCGTTGATCATCCACAGGCGATGGCGAAGCACCTCCAGCGTGACGGGATCCACCGAGACATTCGACATCGGGCTTTCCTCAGGTTCTCGCAGCCTTCATCTCAGCATCAGAATGACGTTTCCGAACCCGTCGACCTCGGCTGCGACGCCGGTCGGCACGATGATCGTGTCACCCATGCGCTCGACGATGGCGGGTCCTCTGAAGCTCATGCCCGGCTCGAGCAGGTCGCCGGCATAGACCGGCACTTCGACACGATCGTTGCACTCGGTAAGATATACCGGCCGATGCAGCTTGAGCGCCCGCCGCGCATCCGCGTCGGCCGCCCGCTCGGCACGGCGCAACTCCGGCAGCACGGTCCCCGCCGAGCCGTGCACCCGGCACTTGATGATCTCGATGCCGGCGGCGCGGTAGCCTGCATTGGCGCCGTAGAGGTCGGCGTATTGCCGCTCGAACCCGGCGATGATCCTTTCCTGCGACTGCGGACCATCGAGAGAATGCGGCAGCGCGACCGGCAATGCCCGCGGCTGCAGGCTGTACTTCACGTGCACGAACAGCTCGTAGCGCCGCGCCTCGGGCGCGATCTCCTCACGCTCGAGCAGCGCAGCCAGCTGCGCTTTCATCTCGCCGAATGTCGCCTCGAGCTCGCGCCAGGACGCGTCGTCGAGGGGGAACGACGCCGTGAAGGAACGCTCGACGGCGTGAAGAATGCCGCCGGTCAGCATCCCGAGGGCGGAGAACACCGTCGCCAGTGCCGGGATGTAGACCTTGCGGATGCCGAGCTCGTGCGCCAGGTAGGCGATGTGGAGCGGCCCCGCGCCGCCATACGCGAACAGCACGAAATCGCGCGGATCGCGGCCGCGGTCGATGCTCGTGCGGCGCATCAGGTCGGCCATGTGCGCGTTGACGATCCTGAACGCGCCGGCGGCCGTCTCGACCGGCGACAGCCCCAGCCGGGCCGCGACCCCGCCGAGTGCGGCCTCGGCCGCCTCGCAGTCGAGCTTCATCGTTCCGCCCAGGAAGGCATCGGGGCTCAGATATCCCAGCACGAGGTTGACGTCGGTGACGGTCGGCTCGGTCGCGCCCGCGCCATAGGCGGCGGGGCCGGGCTCGGCGCCGGCGCTGTGCGGGCCGACGCGCAGCAGGTTGTTGTCGTCCAGCCAGACGATGCTGCCGCCGCCGGCGCCGATCGATTCCACTGCAACCTTGGGAAACAGGCATGTGTAACGGTCGACCACCGGCTCGTCGTCGAGAAGACAGCGGCCGTCCTCGATGAGGCTCACGTCGAAGGTCGTGCCGCCCATGTCGGCGCAGATGATGTTGGGCTCGCCATAGGCGGCGCCGAAGAACCGCGCTCCGAGCACGCCGCTCACCGGGCCCGAGTCGAGCGTCAGGAGCGGCCGCGAACGCACCTCCTCCATCGTCGTCAGCCCACCCATGCAATGCGCGAGCAGCAGCGGGTAACGGTAGCCATCCTCCTTCAACCGGCCTTCGAGGCGCTCGACATAGCCCGTGACCTTCGGGCCGACATACGCGTTCGCGACCGTCGTGGCGGTCCGCTCGTATTCGCCGAGCAAAGGTGCAAGCTCGTGCGAGGCGCAGATGTAGAGGTCCGGCAGCGCCGCCGCCAGGAGCTCGCGTACTCTCCTCTCGTGCGCCGGGTTGAGAAAGGACCACAGCAACGAGATCGCGATCGCCTCGCAGCCGCCGGCGCGGATCGCCGCGATCGCATCCTGGACATCGGTTTCGTTGAGCGACACGACGACCTCGCCGTCGCGATCGATCCGCTCGGAAATGCCGAATACGGCGGCGCGCGGGATGATCGGAGGGTCTGGCTTGTCGAGATGCGACTGATGGGTCATCTCCCGTTCCGACCGGCCGGCCACCTTCTGCGACGCCTTGCCGATGAAAAGCGCGTCCTCGTGCCCGCGCGTCGTCAGCAGCGCGGTGCGAACACCCTTGCGCTCGACGATGGTGTTGGTCGCAACCGTGCAGCCGTGAATGAAGAAGCGGCATTGCCGCAGCAGCAGCTCGGGCGCGACCGCCATGCTGCGGGCCGCGGCCGCCACCGCTTCGAGGACGCCGCGGTCGGGATCGCCGCGGCGGGTCGGTGACTTTGCGATGCTGACGACGCGGCCGGCGGAGTCCAGCACGGCGCAGTCGGTGAAGGTGCCCCCGACATCGATGCCGATGAAAAATTCCATGCGCCGTCCTGATCCCGGCGCTTAGTGGCGCAGCTTGGCGACTTCCGCCTCGGTCGGCAGGAACTGCGCCGTCGGAAGCTGAATGATGTCGCTCAGCACGCCGAACTTGCGCTGCGCGTCCCACACCGCCCTTCCCGTCCAGTGCGGCGTCGTCCCCTGATGGTCGAACGGGCGGATCGTGACCGGCCCTACGATCGAGTCGAGCTCGAGCCCGGACAAGGCTTTTGCGACTGCCTCGGTATCGACCGACTTCGCCTTCTCCACCGCCAGCTTGAGCGCCTGCAGGGTGACGTCCTCGAAATAGGCGGCGGTCAGCGGCGGCTTGCCGTAGGCGGCGCGAAAGCTCTCGACGAATGCCTTGTTGGCCGCATTGTCGATCGCGTACCAGGGAAACCCGCCCATCACCGCACCGGTCGGAATTGCCTTCTCCGGCAGGACCTGCAGCTCATCGGAGCCGCCCCAATAGGAGCTCACCATGGCGAACTTCTTCGTCAGCTCGAACGGCGCCGACTGCTGCCAGAACGGGACTCCCACTCCCCAGGCGAAGAAGACCACGTCGGGCTTGGCCTCGATCATGGCGGTGACGAACGAGGTGTAGTCGGCCTCGCTGGTCTTCGGCCAGGCCTCGCCCACGAACTCGGCCTTCGGATTGAGCTGCGCCATCCGCTCCTTGAAGGCGCCGGTCGTCAGTCGTCCAAACGCGAAATCGTGCGCGATCGTGTAGTAACGGTTGCCGCGCGAGAGCAGATGATCGTGGACGTACTGAGCGGCCGCGTAACCCTGCGTGCGGGTGGTGATGTTGGGGACGCGGAACGCGTACTCGTTGCCGTCCTTGCCGGTGAAATTGTCATTGGCGCAGTTGCTGAGCAGGATTCGCCTTGCCTGCCTGGCGACGCCGGAAACCGCGACGCACTCGCCGCTGTTGATGCTGTGCAGCAGGAAATCGACCTGCTCGGTGAGCAGCAGATCGCGGGCCTGGCGCACCGCCTCGTTGACCGTGGTCTTGCTGTCGCGGACGATCAGCTCCACGGGCCGTCCGAGCAGCCCACCCGAGCCGTTGATCTCTTTCACCACGAGCTCGGCGGATCGCTCGGTCTCCTTGCCGTAGAATCCGAGCGGGCCGCTCAGTTCGGCAATCAGGCCGAGCTTGATCGGCGTTCCCGACGGCGCCTGGGCGCCGGCGGAGACGACCGCTGCGGCCATCAGGGCCGACGCCACGGTCGCGCAGCGAGAGATGCGGCTCAAGTTCAACATCGAATGTCCTCCCTTTTGCTTCGTCGGATCATCATATGATCGCCGGCACCGAGATGCTGCCTGTCTCCGTTGCTCAGAATCCGACATAGCGGGTCCACGCCTGCGGATGCGCGTCGAGCTCGTCGATCGCTCCCTGGTGCCGGATCGTCCCGCTCTCCATAACATAGGCCCGATCGGCGAGCGCGCGCGCGAATGTGAGGTTCTGCTCCGAGATCAGCATCGCTATCCCCTGGTGCCGCAAGGTTGCAAGGCGCTCGGCCAGCACCTCGACGATGACCGGTGCCAGGCCTTCCGCCGGCTCATCGAGCAGCAGCAATTCGGGATTGCCCATCAGCGTCCGGGCAATCGTGAGCATCTGCTGCTGTCCGCCCGACAGCGTTCCCGAGCGGCGGCTCTGCAGCTCCGCGAGCGCGGGAAAGAGCGCAAATACCGCCTCGAAATTCCAGGCGCCGGGCCGGTCGGGATCGCTCGGAGCCTTGCGTCCAAGCTCGAGGTTCTGCCGCACGCTGAGCTTGGCGAATACGCGGCGATCCTCGGGGACGAGGCCGATCCCGAGCTGCGCAATCCGATGCGGCGCAAGGCCGAGAATCCTTCGACCGCGCAGGCGAATGTCGCCGCCGCGAACCGCGACAAGCCCCATCGCCGTCCGCATGATCGTGGTCTTGCCTGCGCCGTTTCGACCGAGCAGCAGAACGACCTCGCCGCGGCGCACCGCAAGCGACACCGCGTGCAGGACGTGGCTGCGGCCATAATAGGCATCGACGTTCTCGAGGGTGAGGAGCTCGCTCACGCGCCCGCCTCGTGCCGATGCCCCAGGTAGATGGTGCGGACCTCGGCGCTTTCCCGCACCTCCCGGGGCGACCCCTCCATCAGGATCCGCCCCTGATGCATGACGGTGATTGTTTCCGCGATGCTGAAGACTGCATCCATGTCGTGCTCGCAGAACAGCAGGGTCAGCTGCCGCTCGGCGCAGATCCGGCGCACCAGCTCGACCATGCCGCGGCGCGTCCGCACCTCCATGCCGGCGGTCGGCTCGTCGAGCAGCAGCAGCTTCGGGCCGAGCGCAAGCACCATGGCCAGCTCGAGCCGTTTTTGATCGCCATACGACAACAACCCGCTTTCGAAATCGTCGACCCGATCGAGGCCGACGTCGTGCAGAATGGCCGCCGTCTCCGCCCGGTGGAAGCGGGACGCGGAGCGCAAGAGATGCCGCGAGCCTCCGGTCCTGGCGAACAGCGCGAGCTGGACATTCTGCCGCACGCTCAGCCGGGGACAGATGCTGATGATCTGGAACGTGCGGGCCAGACCGAGACGGCAGATGACGTGGGGAGAGAGGTCGTGAATCGGGCGATCGCAGTACCGGATCTCGCCGGAGTCGAGCTGCAGCCGCCGCGATATGAGGTTGAACAGGGTGGTCTTTCCGGCGCCGTTCGGGCCGATGAGAGCGCGCCGCTCTCCCGGACGCAGGCGCATGGAGACCCCGTCCACGGCGGCGAAGCCGCCGAAGCGCTTGCTGACGTTGTCGAGCTCCAGGACGATGGGCTGCTCACTCACGCTGTTTCACGATCCGGACCGAAGACGCTTCCAGAGTCCGTGGGCGCGGTCGGCGCTCCGGCCGCCGAACAGGCCGATCATGCCCTGGGGAAAGAAGATGCCGACGAAGACGGCAAGCAGTCCGACCGCAAGGAGGGAATGCTCGGTAAAGCGCGCGAACTGGCTGTCGACGAGCTCCAGCACGATGACGCCGATGGCAGGGCCCCAGAAGCTCTGGATACCACCGATCGTGTTGGCGATGAACGGTCGCGCGGATTGGGCCCAGTCGGCCAGCTGCGGCGAGATCGTCCCGGCGAAATAGGCATAAAGCGTCCCGGAAATGCCGGCGACGCAGCCGGCAATGACAAAGGCCGCAAGCTGGTGCCGGCGGACCGAGAGCCCGACGAACTCCACCCGGGTCGGATTGTCGCGGATCGCCTGCAGGATCAGCCCGAACGGCGAATGCACGAGCCGGTACAGGAGCCAGAGGCACGCGCTGCTGACGAGGACCACGAAAATGCAATAGGAGCGTGGCGTTCCGATGAGCCCCGCAGGAAATATTCCGGTAATTCCATCGTCGCCATGCGTCAGGTCGTACCATTTGTAGATGACGACGAAAACCAGCTGGCTGAACGCGAGCGTCAGCATGAGAAAATATGCATGCTCGAGGTGGCTGGTGCGGACGATCAGCAGCCCGAAAATTGCGGCGAACAGCGCCGCCACGACGGGGCCGGCCAGCATCGCCGCCGCCATCGGCCAGCCGACCTTCACCGTCAGAAGCGCCGTCGTGTAGGCACCGAGCGCATAGTAGGCGGCATGGCCCAGGGAGAGCATGCCGCCGTAGCCCATGAGCAGGTTGAGACTCGTGGCATAGACGATCGCGATCAGAACCTCGGTAGTCAAAAAGACGTATCCAATGGGTGCAGCGAGCGACAGCACGATCAGGACCGCGACTGCGCCGGTCATCAGGAGCCGCAGCGCCCAGGCATTGGACGCGGCGGATGCCTTGGACAGTCGCTCGAGCGGGACGGGCGGCACGGCCATGATCAGGGTTCGGTCATTCCCGCGTACAGTCGATGTGGACGTGGACCGCGTCGTGACCGTCGACGATCTCCCGGCCGAGAACGCGCACCGCGGTCTCGGCCTGGTCGATGCCATAGGCGTGCGTGCACAGGCGGGCAAGGGCGGCGCGATGGCGCTGCAGCAGCGCGAGCGCGTGCTCGACCGAGGTCCAGCTCGACGACAGGGCGCCCAGGACCGAAATCTCCTTGATCACGATCCTGTCCGGCACGAGCTCGCTCGCCTTCCTCTGGCTCTTGAGCCCGGCAAGGACGATGGTTCCCCCGGGGCGCACCATCTCGACCGCCTGCACGATCGGCTCGACCGCACCGGCGGAAACGTCGAGAACGACGTCAGCGCCGCGTCCGCCGGTCAGATCGTGCACCCGGGCGACCGGGTCCTCGTCGTCGACGACGATCGTGGCGTCGGCGCCGAGTTCACGCGCCACCTCGAGCCGTTTCGCGTCGCTGCTCGTGCCGGTGACGATCACCAGCGAGGCGCCGACGGCACGGGCGACGACGATCGACAGCAGGCCCCGCTGGCCCGGCCCGCAGATCACGACGGCATCGCCGATCCCGACCCCGCCGCGTTCGTGCGCCCATCGCACCGCATTGGACATCGGGTTGAACAGGCTCAACACCTCTCGCGGCAGATCGTCCGGGGCGCGGTGCACGTTGGCCTGCGGATGCAGGTAGAGGTGCGTCGCATAGGCGCCCCAGAGATGCGGCGGCCGGGTTGAGCTGATCCGCAACCCGTAGCCCTGATTGGCCTGGCACAGGACCGCGCGGCCGCGCTGGCACTGAAAGCACTTGCCGCAGGGGATCGAGGCCTCGACCACCACCCGGTCGCCTTCCTTGACCCGCCAGCGACTGGCGGCCTCGGGGCCGATCCGGTCGATCCATCCCTGGATCTCGTGGCCGGGAATGATCGGTCGCACGTCCCAGGGCGTGCCCTGCAGATGCCCGGAGAACTGCTCGTAGTCGGTGCCGCACAAACCCGCCGCTTCGACTCGCAGCACGCCGTCGTCGGAGCCGATGCTCGGAATCGCGAAATCGCGGTACTCGAAGCTGCGTGGGCGGGTCAGGACCGCGGCGTGCGCGAGCTTGCTCAAGACACCCTCCGCCGGCCTATCCGAAGGCGGCTCCGCCATTGACGATCACCATCTCTCCGTTCATGTAGCGCGCCGCGTCCGAGATCAGAAAGCAGCCGACGGCCGCAATGTCGTCCGGCTCCGCTATCCGCCCCAGCGGGATGCGCGCCTGCAAGGTCGCCCGGTGCTCCGCGGAATAGGTCTCAATCATCGGCGTTTCGGTCACCCCCGGCACCACCGCGTTGACACGGATCCCGCTCGGTCCGAGCGCGCGCGCGAGCGAGCGGACGAGCCCGACGATCGCGGCCTTCGAGGCCACGTAGGCGGGGCCGCCGTTGCCCGCCTCGCCGCCGACCGGCCCGGTGATCATCGAGCTCGACGAGCAGAGCACGATCGCGCCCGAGCGCCGCGCCTGCATGTGTCGCGCGGCGGCTTGGGTAATCAGAAACGAGCCGGTGACGTTCACGCTCAGGATACGATTGCATTCCTGCGCGTCGAGCCTGGTCCAGTGCGTGATCGAATGCAGAGCGGCCCAGTGCAGGACGGCGTCGAGCCTGCCGTAGCGCTCGACCGCCAGCGCCGCCGCGGCGGCGCAATCGTGCTGACTCGAGACGTCCCCGGCAAAGAGCTCGAGCCGGTCCCTGCCGGCGGCCCCGCCCAGCGCGGCTTCCAATGCCTCGCGTGCCAGATCGCAGGCGACGACGCGGTGATCCTCCGCAAGCAGCCGCAGGGCGCAGGCGCGCCCGATGCCGCTTGCCGCACCGGTCACCAGCACAGCTCGAGGATCGCTCATTCGTTCTCCGAAATGGATGACGATCGGCTCCGCATCCGATTAAAGCATGTTCCGATCGAATGAAATCAACATCGTCATGGCCGGCCTCGTCCTGGGCTCGGCCCGGCCGTCCCGATACATGACGCACCCTGCCGCCCCGTCGATCGGGATGCGCGGGACGCGAGCAGATTTCGCTCATATTCATTCACGATAGGGCTTAGGATCATGCCAGCAACAGCATCACCAACCTGCACTGATAAGAGAGCCTGATGGCCATTCGATACCTTGGCCAGGGAGAGCAATCGATGAAGGCCAAAAAGCGAACAAGCCCCACACGGGGAAGGGGCGCCTTCGTTGGATGTCGAATGACGCCAGACATGATTGATGCGATTGAGCGTTGGGCCGCCGACCGGGGTATGTCACGCGCGCAGGCGATCCGCAGCGCGGTCACGCAGGCGATTTTCATTTCTAGGCCTGCTGCCAAGAGCAGCCGCGAGAAGGCGACGGGAATGGCAGCCCACGAGATCGACAAGCTCAGCGACTCGACGGCCTCCGATGAGGAGCGGCAACATCGAAAACGTCGACTGCTCAAGGGGCCTCGCGAGTTCAGGGATATACGCGCCGATCGCTTAAAGCCGAAACCGTGACCAGCGGCCCGGCCGCCCGACAACTTTTCTCTTGGGAGGCTCCGAAGTCGCGCTGGACACCGAGTGGAGATGCCGTTCAGCTCTATCGACAGGGGCTGGACCAGCAGACAGCGAGGAATTGGATGCCCCACAAATTCAAGATCGGCGAGATCGTCGCCGTCAGGTCCGCTGTCCATCGCAACGTGCCAGCCGGCATCTATGAGGTGATCGGGCAGCTTCCCAGAGACGACGATCGTGAATTCCGGTACCGCATCAAGAGCGCGACCGAGCCGCATGAGCGCGTTGCGCGGGAAGGTGAGCTGACCAAGGTCGCGACCGGCGATCAAGAAAATCGCCAATGACTCGTCGTAAGAGCGCGCATCGGTATCTCCGGCTCACTTATGCTGAAATTTCTCGAAAGGAAACGAGACGCCGCCGCCGCTCATCCCAAAGCACAAGACGGACGCATCGAAAGCTCTGCAGAAATGTGACTCGGCTCACGCTCCGAAGCTCGGGATGATCCGAGAGCACCCGAGACAGGTTGTAATATGGGATTCGACAGCACAAGTGATGTACATGATGCACACCAATGTTGGCCGTGAACCAGCGCAGAATCGTCGGCAAATCGTAATGCGAGCTTCCGTACAAGGCTGCATGATGCAAGTTCCACTCGTCTTCATGTGCCCAGAACGTCCGCTCGAACTGATGCTGAATGTAGAACAGCCACACTCCAATAGAGCCCGCGAGCAGAATGATCGGCAAATGCACGAGCAGGAACGGTAGGACCCCGATACACCAGATTAGCGTGGTAATGGTAGCGCCGATTGCGAGGTTGGTCGTCATGGTGCTCAGCCAGACTCGCCAGCCGCCCCGCAGCATCCCGACCGGCAGCCGCTGCTGCAACACGAACAAATAGGCGGGCCCGAGGCCGAACATGACGAGAGGATTGCGGTAGGCGCGATAGCAAAGCCGCCGCCACAATGGACGCGCCAGATATTCCTGCACGGTCAAGGTAGCAACATCGCCGATCCCGCGTCGTCCGAGGTGGCCCGACCACGCGTGGTGCGAAGCATGGGTCGAGCGCCAGAAGTCATACGGGGTGAGTGTCAACACCCCGATGGCGCGGCCTACCCAGTCATTTGCCGGCCGGTAGCGAAAAAAGGCGCCGTGGCCGCAATCGTGCTGGATCATGAACAGCCGGACGAGGAAGCCAGCCGCCGCGGGCGCGAGACAGAGGGAGAGCCACCAATACCCGGAGCAGCACGCGGCCGACGCCAGCGCCCACAGGCCCACGAGCGGTCCAAGACTGACGGCGATCTCGAAGATGCTGCGAGCGTGTCTGGGCTCGCGGTATTGCGCGAGGATTCGCATCCAGCTTCGGCCGTCAGCCATTGTGGGCGCTCCGAGGACAGCTGGCCATTTGTCCAAGATCGAGTCTCGTGATTTGGTGCTGATTCTTGCTGCGATCATCAACTTAGAGAGCGGAACGAGGTCGCTCGCGTCAATTGTCGAGAAAGGTCCTGAGCGTTCTTGAACGGCTCGGATGCTTCAACTTGCGCAAGGCTTTCGCCTCGATCTGGCGGATGCGCTCGCGCGTCACCGAGAAGCGCTGACCCACCTCCTCCAACGTATGCTCGGCGTTCATGCCGATGCCGAAGCGCATTCGAAGAATGCGTTCCTCACGCGGCGTGAGCGAGGCGAGCACCCGCGTGGTGGTCGCGCGCAGGTCCGACTGGATCGCGGCATCGATCGGCGGGATCGTGCTTCGGTCCTCTATGAGGTCGCCGAGGTGGGAATCCTCCTCTTCGCCGACAGGCGTCTCCAGCGACAAGGGCTCCTTCACGATCCGCAAAACCTTGTGCACCTTCTCGAGAGCCATGCCGGTCTTGACGGCCAGCTCCTCGGGCGTGGGCTCGCGGCCGATCTCGTTGTGCAAAAGGCGCGACGTGCGCACGACCTTGCTGATCGCATCGATCATGTGAATGGGGATGCGGATGGTGCGGGCCTGGTCGGCAGTCGAGCGGGTGATTGCCTGGCGAATCCACCAGGTGGCGTAGGTCGAGAACTTGTAGCCGCGCCGATACTCGAACTTGTCGACCGCCTTCATCAGCCCGATATTGCCTTCCTGGATCAGGTCGAGAAGCTGCAGCCCTCGATTGGTGTATTTCTTGGCGATCGAGATCACCAAGCGCAGGTTTGCTTCGACCATCTCCTTCTTGGCCTGGCGCGCTTCCCGCTCGCCTTTCTGCACCATCTGCACGATCTTGCGGAACTCGCTGATCTCGAGCCCGGTCTCCCTGGCCAGGATCTGGATTTCGTGCCGATGCTGCTCGACCTTGTCCTTGTCGTGGGCGACCAGGCTCTTCCAACCTTTGACGGAGAGGTTCGAGACTTTGCTCAGCCAGCGCGGGTCGAGCTCGGATCCCTGATAATTCTCGAGGAAATCCTCGCGCGAGACGCCATGGCTCTCGGACAGGCGCATGAGGCGGCCCTCGTAGCCGGCCAGCCGCTTGTTGATGTCATAGAGCTGCTCGACCAGTGAATCGATGCGCGCCTGCTTGAGCCGCAGCGACTTCACCTCGGCGATGATCTCGTCCTTGAGCTTCTTGTAGCGGCGTTCCTGCGCAGGGGAGAGCGAATCGTTGCGCAGCTTGTTCTGGATGTCCTGATCCTGCAGGCGGCGCAGCCGCTTGTAGGAATCCGCCACCTTGTCGAAGGTTTCCAGCACCTTGGGCTTCAGCTCGGCCTCGACGGCGGCAAGCGACAGCGAGCTCTCCATGTCGTCGTCGTCGAAATCGGCCTCGGCCACCGGGGGGTGGGCGGTGGGCTCGCCATCGTCGTCGATGGCCTGCCCCGAACCCGGAGCCTTGAACGGCGTGGCCCCTGCCGGAGCAGCCGGCGGCGCCGCGGTCTGCGTCAGCGGAGTCGTGCCGGCGGGCCCCGCCGAGGCAATCGGCTGCCGGTGCGGACCCACCGGCGCCGGCATGAGCTTGGCCTCGGCACCGCCACAGGTCGCTTCCAGATCGATGATGTCGCGCAGGAAAACCTTGCCTTCGTTGAGCTCGTCGCGCCAGATGATGATCGCCTGGAAGCTCAGCGGGCTCTCGCAAAGGCCGGCGATCATCATCGCACGGCCGGCCTCGATACGCTTAGCGATGGCGATCTCGCCCTCGCGCGAAAGCAGATCGATCGATCGCATCGCCAGCAGATACATGCCCACCGGATCGTCGCTGCGCGGCGAGGGTTCAGCCTCGGCTGGATTGCCTGGGGCCGGACGGTGCACATGCACAGGATCGACCCCCGCGTTCTCCTCCCTCTTCTCCTCCTCCTCATCATCCTCCTCGGAATCCTCACGCTGATCGTCCTCGTCCGGCTCGACCTCGCTGACCTCCGCCACGTCGATTCCCGTCTCGCTGAACATCGCGAGAACATCCTCCATCTGCTCGGAATTGACCGCTTCCGATCGCAATACCGAGCTGATCTGATCGTGGGTGACGTAGCCGCGCTTCTTGGCGATGCGGATCAGTTTTTTGACGGCACCGTCCGAGAGGTCGAGCAGCGGGCGGTCTGACGAGCTTTCCACCTTTTCCGGCGAGTCCGGCCTTGGCGGCAGTTGTGCTTTGCTTGCCATGGGTCTCCACGCATGACCCCGAGACCGCGCGGGATCGCGACAGCCCATAACCCAACTGGAGGCCTTCGCCTACTTTTATCTGCTCCAGATGCGGAAACTGCAGTGGTCGAGCCTCGTGTCCGGAGAGCTGGTGTCGTGAACAAGCTACCCAAGACCAAGCACGAGATCCAAGCTCTGATCACCGCCGAGCTGCGACGCTTCACCGATTGCGAGGGGGCATGCGGCGTGGTGGTCGTCGCCATCGATGCCGAGACCAGCGGCACCACGTGGACGGTTTCACGGT
>DASXAP010000086.1:0-1698 GCA_036406655.1 Xanthobacteraceae bacterium
GCAGCTCGAGGTGCTCTACGATCATGTGCTGCGATCGGCCGAGCTGGTCATCGCCGCAGGCCAGGTGGCGGAGCGTGCGATCGAGCATGGAGTCGATCCGCAGCGCATCGCCGCCGGCGGGCAGCTCGCGCTGCCCGAACAGCTCTTCGACCCGGACGGCCCGCCGCTCGATCTTGCGGCATTGCGTGCCGAGATCGAGCGCGATCCCGAAGCCCGCGATCAGGCATGGGGGGGCTTCGCCGGGCGATGCCCCTATCTCGGCATCTACGGCAAGCTGGGCGACACCAAGGGGTCGTTCGCGCTGCTCGCGGCGATGCAGCGGCTCGAGCAAGCGGGGCTGGAGATCGGCCTCGTCGCGCTCGCGCATGGGCCAGAGGGTATCGAGCAGAAATTCCGCGCCCGCGCCCGCAAGCTCGGCCTCACCGACCGCGTGCTGCAGCTGCCGTTCCTGCCGCATTGGCGGGTGCCGGAGTTTCTGCGCGGCTGCCTCGCGGTGTGCTGCCTCGAGCAGGATTTCCCGATCGGGATTCACACCCCGATCACCCCATTCGAGACGCTGCTGTGCGGATCCTGCCTGGTCGCTTCCACCGAGGTGATCCGCAAGCTTCCGGGATACGCCCGGCTGGTTCACGGCTACGGATGCGTGGCGATCACCGACGTGAACGACACGGCAGGCCTTTCGAGCCAGCTCGGGGCGATCGTGCGGGATCCCCGCCCTGCCGCGGCAGTCGGCGCGCGTGGACGCAAGTTTGCGCGCGAGCTGCAAAGAGACGCGGATTTTCCGCACACGCTCGAGCGCGTGCTCGAGGCGGCGGCCGCCCGGCAGCGGGCTCCCGTGACGAGACGGCAGCCACCTCGAGATGCCGTCGATTTGCCGGAGCACAATCGGCTCGTCTTCGAGAATCGGATTGCGGCGGCTCGCAGCGAGATGGCAAACCTCGCCGACAGGCGCGATCCGCTGTTTCGACTCCGTCTGCGCAAATGGGCGATGGCGGAGGACGACCTCGCCGGCTTGATCGCGCTGCGCAGCCCCGACCTGCGCGTGCTGGAATTCGAGTTCGATGTATCAAGGCTTGCCGGGGCGCGGACACCGGCGGAGCTTCCCGCATCGCCGAGCCCGCAGCCGAGCTGGATGATCGTCTTCGCACCCGATGCCGGGGACGGGCGCAGCCCGCTCGTCGTCGATCGTACGACGGCTCGAATCCTCGAGCTCTGCGACGGGACGCGCAGCGTCCTGCAGATCGCCGGCGAATTGCGCCACGCAGCCCGGCGCGGGATCGAAGAAAATCTCGCATGGATCGAGAACCTCTTTGTGCACGGGCTCATCTCGCTGGAAGAGGCCATCGGTCCGTGTTCCGATCGCATCGGATCCGAGCGTCATCGGCGGGCTGGAGACATCGCCGTGCCTGCGCGCCCCCCGTTTCCCGGCCATGCCGATGGATCGAGCGATCGGCCCATTCACCGGCACGCGCGGGAGAAGCCCGCGCACGAGGTGGATAAAGATGCGCGGAAGCGAGCGAAGGCGAGAAGGTGATGCGGCGGCACGCCGAAATTGCCGGAGGAGGCATTGGCGGGCTCGGCACCGCCATGATGCTGGCCAGCCGCGGGTGGAGCGTGCGGGTCCATGAACGCTCGCCCGAGATCCGCGAGATCGGAGCGGGAATCTACATCAAGAACAATGCCATCGAGGTGCTCGAG
>DASXAP010000087.1:0-4135 GCA_036406655.1 Xanthobacteraceae bacterium
AAGGGCCGAAGCTGCACAGCCGCAAGCTCAGAGCGTTCAACGAGCCGCCCTTCCGCTGATTGCGGGATTTCATTCGAGAACATGGTGGCGCCCTTTGGAGTGGCAGGGGCACGCTAAGTTGGCTATGTCGCCCTTGTGCCACAAGCGGAAGTTGACCGGGACCTCTCCGCCCGCGACTGGGATCAATCGTATTACTTGTGAGGACGCTGTCATGATCATTTCTCACAGACAAATAGGGCAATGCTCATCGCTTCGGCCCAAGGTCGGGCGAGGCTTATCCGCGGCGAGATTCCGGCGCGTGGAGGCCGCGTTGAGACTACGCCGATGGAAGTACGATACTGGTACTGTAAAGGGTGGTAAAATTGAGTATCGACACGAAGTTTTGAGGTGCACGCTGGCCGATACGTCTGTTGGTCTCCAAAGCGGCGCGCGAGCTGCCGCACCAGCGCGCTTGGACAGCTCCATCGCCGGCACCATATAGCCAGCAGAGGCAGCGAAGCACGAGCGGTCGAGCCGGCGCCGACCCGCTTTCGCCTGGGAGGATCGCGCCATGAGCGAAAATGCCAAACAGAGGTCCGGTCCCGATCTCGTCGCTGGCGTTGCGGTCACCGACATTGCCGACGGGGCAATGTTGCAGGGCCACGTCGGCGAAGAGGCGGTGCTGCTGGCGCGGCGCGGCGACGAGTTCTTCGCCGTCGGCGCGGCCTGCACCCACTATCACGGGCCGCTCGCCGACGGCCTGATGGTCGGCGACACCGTCCGCTGCCCCTGGCACCATGCCTGCTTCAGCCTTCGCACTGGCGAGGCGGTGCGGGCACCTGCCTTCGACCCGCTCCCGTGCTGGCGCGTCGAGCGCGAGAATGACCGCGTCTTCGTGCGCGAGAAGCAGGCGGCGTCAGCTGCCAAGCCGGCGCCCGTCCAATCCGAACGAGCCCCCTGGCCCGCCTCAGTCGTCATCATCGGCGGTGGTGCCGCCGGCTTCGCCGCCGCCGAGATGCTCCGCCGCGAGGGCTATGAGCGCCCCGTCACCATGCTCAGCGCTGATGACGCCCCGCCCTGCGACCGTCCGAACCTGTCGAAGGACTATCTGGCGGGCACGGCACAGGAGTCGTGGATACCGCTGAAATCACCCAAATTCTACGAGAAGCACGCCATCAAGGTGCGCCTCAACGCGCGCGTGACCGCCATCGATCCGCGTAACCGTCACGTCACTCTGGCCGACGGCAAGACGCTCGCGTATGGCGCGTTATTGGTCGCCACCGGCGCCGATCCCGTGCGGCTGAATCTGCCCGGCGCCGATCCATCCATCGTGCACTATCTGCGCACCCTCAGCGACAGCAAGGCGATCATCGCAGCGGCTGCGACAGCGAAGCGTGCCCTGGTGATCGGCGCCAGCTTCATCGGCCTGGAGGTCGCGGCCTCGCTGCGTCACCGTAAGCTCAACGTCCATGTGGTCGCGCCCGAGGCCCGGCCGCTGGAGCGCGTGATGGGGCCGGAACTCGGTGATGTCGTCCGCCGCCTGCATGAGAAGCAGGGCATCGTCTTCCATCTCGGGGAGACTGTGACGAAGCTCGAAGGTAGGACGGCGCATTTGAGCGGCGGCGCCTCCCTGGCCGCGGACCTCATCGTCATCGGCGTCGGCGTGCGCCCGGCGACGGCCCTGGCCGAGGCTGCCGGTCTCGCCACCGACAATGGCATCACGACAGACCAATATCTGCAGACCAGCGTGCTTGGCATCTTCGCCGCAGGAGACGTCGCCCGCTGGCCCGACCCGCACGGCCGCGAACGCATCCGCGTCGAGCACTGGACCGTCGCTGAACGCCAGGGCCAGACAGCGGCTCGCAACATCCTAGGACGGCGCGAGCGCTACGACGCCGTGCCCTTCTTCTGGAGCCAGCATTGCGACATGGTCATCTCCTATGTCGGCCACGCTACGCGCTGGGACGCGACCAAGGTGGAGGGCTCGCTCGCCGATCACGACGGCAAGGTCACCTTCCTGCAGGCCGGCCGCCCGCTCGCCGTCGCCACCGTGTTCCGCGACCGCGACAGCCTCATGGCGGAGGCAGCAATGGAGCAGCGCGTGGCGAAAAGATGAGGATGCGCCCCAATCGTTGGGCGAGTTCTTCGATGAGTCATTCGGATCGATGAGATCCAGGTCAAACACCCAGATATCGGCTCAGCGTCTCGGTCTCCCGCTTCAGGTCCTCGGCTGCGCCGTCGAATACGACATGGCCGTTGTTGAGGATGTAGACGCGCTTGGCGATCGAGAGCGCCGCCGCAAGGTTCTGCTCGACGATGACGATCGTTTGCCCCGCTTCGGCGAGCCTTTCGCAAACGCCGAGCAGGTCGCGGACGATGATGGGCGCCAGGCCCTCGAAAGGCTCGTCCAGCAACAGAACCTTGGGACCGCGGATCAGCGCGCGTGCGATCGCCAGCATCTGCTGCTCGCCGCCCGAAAGATCAGTGCCGCGGCTCGTCCGGCGCTCGCGCAGGCGCGGGAAGGTCTCGTAGATGCGGTCCAGCGGCCAGGCAGGCCGGGCGGTCAGGCCGGCCAGCTCGAGATTTTCCTCCACGGTCAGGCTGCCGAAAATGCGCCGCTCCTCCGGCACCAGCTGCATGCCGCTCATCGCCGCAACGTGGGGCCGGGCGCCGCACAGCTCGGCGCCGTCGAGCCGGATCGACCCGGACTGCGGAGACACGAGGCCCATCAGGCTCTTGAGCGTGGTGGACTTGCCGGCGCCGTTGCGGCCGAGCAACGCGACGACGTCGCTCTTCTCGACACGGATCGACACGTCGAACAGGATGTGCGAGTCGCCGTAGAAGCTGTTGATGCGGTCGATCTCGAGGAAGCTCATGCCGCGTGGATACCTCCGAGATAGGCGTCCTGCACGGCCTCGTTCGCCTTGATCTCCGCCGGGCTGCCTTTGACCAGCACGCGACCTTCCTGGAGCACCGTGATCATCTCGCCGAGCTCGAAGATCGCATCCATGTCGTGATCGATGACGACCATGGTGCGGCCCCGCCGGATCGACTTCAACAGCTGGACGGTTTCCGCCCGCTCCTGCGGGCTCAAGCCGGCGAGCGGCTCATCGAGCAGAAGCAGGTCGGGCGCGGTCGCCAGCGCGAGCCCGATCTCCAGCCGGCGCTTCTCGCCATAGGCAAGCTCGGACACCGGGCGATCGGCCCGCCCGGTGAGCTTCACCTGGGCGAGGGTTTCCTCCACGCTCTCCTTCAGGCCCGCGATCCTGTCGACCCGCCTGAAAAGGTCCAGCCGGAACTTGCCGCGCTTCCTGGCCAGCGCAGCGATGATGATGTTCTGGCGCACGGTCAGACGCGTGAACAACTGGTTCACCTGGTAGCTCTTGGTCAGACCGAGCTGACAGACCTCGGTGACGCCGAAGCCGGTGATGTCCTTGCCGTTGAAGACGATGCGGCCCGCTGTCGGGCGCACCTCGCAGGTTAGCATCTTGAAGAACGTGCTCTTGCCGGCGCCATTCGGGCCGATGATGCCGAGGAGCTCGCCTTCCCTCACGGTGAAGTCGATGTTGTTGTTGGCGACAATGCCGCCATACTGCTTCACAAGCCCGACCGCCTCCAGGATCGGCCGCGGCCCCTGCCCCCCTGCGGCCGGTTCCGGTATGCGCATGACATCAGGCTCGCGGGTGGATGCCCCGGTGAAAACCGCGCCCCCGCGGTCGCCGCTGGGGATCGAGGCAGGCTCGCCTTCCGCCGTGGTCGCGCCCGCGGCAAGCTTCTGCCTCGCAAAATCATAGAGATCGGCGATGCCGCCGATGACCCCACGGCGCAGGAAGCATACCAGCAGCACGAAGACGAGGCCGAGCACCAGCTTCCAGGTCGCACCGAGATGCAGCGTGTTCTGGAAGAAGTCGCTGAGGTAGAGCCAGATTACGGCGCCGAGCAGCGGACCAAACAGCGATCCGGTGCCGCCGATCGCCCCCTGCATGACGAGCTGGCCCGAGGTATTGAAGGTGAAGGCATCGGGCGGCATGAAGCCCTGCAGCACGCCAAGCAGCCCGCCGGCGATGCCGGCGTAGACCGCACCGATGACGAAGGCGACGAGCTTGTAGAGGTCGACCGAGTGGCCGAGCGCCGTGGCGCGCAGCGGGTTGTCGCG
>DASXAP010000088.1:0-31610 GCA_036406655.1 Xanthobacteraceae bacterium
GTCCTTAGCTGAAGAGGGCGGGACGGGGGGCGCTGTCATTTCTGGACTGCCGCATGGGTGTGCGAACATTTGCTCGGAAACGGAGAGGAAGCGGATGGCTATTATCGTATCGAACCCAGTCTGCCTCCGCGATGGCGCCCGGCCGGCGCGCGTCTCGGTTCTTCATCCAATCAGGAGTGTGGCCGGACTGTAGCGTGAGCCGGCCAGTGTGCAGGTTACGCAGAAGCATTCCGAAAGAGGCCCAACGCCGTACAAGGCTCGCTCAACTGGATTCCCGGGCTCGCGTCCCGCAGCAGCTCGCCAAATGATTGACTAGGCCGCAGCTCGCCGCGGTTCGCTACGTCGGCCAGGCGCTCGCCCTCATTAGTCTAGAAGCGCAGATCGGTGCCGAACACGTTGACCGCGTAGAAGTAGAGCTCGGCGTCGAGACAGCGCTGGATGTTGGCGGCCTTGCGGAAGCCATGCTGCTCGCCGGCGAACAGGAAATAGCCGACCGGGTTGTCTTTGCGGCGCAGCGCCTCGACCATGACCTCGGCCTGGTTCGGCGGCACGATCGCGTCCTCCTCGCCCTGGAAGAAGATGACCGGCTTCGACAGGCGCTGGGCATGATGCAGCGGCGAGCGCTCGCGATAGCGCGCTTGCTCGCGCGGATAGGGGCCGATCAGCCAATCGAGATAGCGCGACTCGAATTTGTGGGTATCGCGCGCCAGCGCCGCGACATCGCTCACCCCGTAGTAGCTCGCGCCTGCCTGGAAGAAGTCGCCGAAGGTGAGCGCCGCGAGCGTGGTGTAGCCGCCGGCGCTGCCGCCGCTGATGACGCAGCGCCGCCCGTCGACCCGGCCGGCATCGGCGAGAAATTTTGCGCCGTTGACGCAATCCTCGACGTCGACCAGGCCCCAGGCGAGGTGCAGGCGCTCGCGATAGGCGCGGCCGAACCCGGTCGAGCCGCCGTAGTTCACGTCGAGCACGGCAATGCCGCGGCTGGTCCAATACTGGATCGCGAGATTGAGCGCGCTCGATGCGGCCGAGGTCGGGCCGCCGTGACACTTGACCAGGAGCGGCGGCTTCTCTCCCGCAGGAGGCGCATGGTCGGGATTGCGCGGAGGATAGAAGAGGCCGAACGCGGTCCTGCCGCCGGCGGTCGGGAACTCCACGCTCTCCACCTTGCTGAGGTAGTCGGCGATGCGCGGCTCGCCGCCCTCGAGGATGTCGGTCGCCTGCTTGAGGACGGTGTGCCGGCCGGAAGCAAGATCGAGGCTTACGATGCTCGCGGGGCGGTCGGGTGCGCCGGCGCGAAACGCCACGCGATCGCCGGCGCCGCATATCGATGCAAATTCGGTGAACGGCAGATCGAGCGGGCTCAGACCGCCGCGGCGAAGGTCGAGGACGGCGAGCTTGCCGAGACCGCCGCTCGCATAGGCGCAGACGATCCGATCAGAACCGGCGAATGTGTAGGTCGAGGCGCCGAACACCCATTGCGGCAGGCCGAACTCGGCAGCCATGGGTGCGAGTGCAGTGATCGTGCCGGAGGAAAGGTCGTAGCGGTAGAGGTTCCACCACCCCGAGCGGTCCGACACGAAGACGATCGCCTCCCCGTCCGGAGACCATTCCGGCTGGAAGATCGATTCCGCTGGGCCGCCGGCGAGCATCCGCGGCACCCCGCGGATGCCGGCCTCGCCGAGCTCGCCGAGATAGAGCGAGGTGCCGTTCCACGGCATGTTGGGGTGATCCCAGGCCAGCCAGACGAGGCTTCGCCCATTCGGCGACAGCCGCGGCGAGGAGAAGAAATCGTGCCCTTCGACCAGGACACGGCCGGCCGATACGGCGCGCTGCGCCGTCGGCGCAAGCTCGACAGCCACGATCGCATTGACCGGCTCGCCGTCCTCGCAGTGGTCCTCGCGGACCCCGATCCAGGAGCTGCGGCCTGCATCGATCACGCCGTCGGCGAACCGCCAGCCGCGGCCGCGCGCGGGCGCCGCCGCGGTGAGCGGCTCGGGATCGCGCGCATGCGGCGCAATCCGATAGAGGCGGCCGTCAGCGAGCTCGGAGAAGTACACGGTGCCTTGCTGCACCGTCCACGATCCGCCGCCGTATTCGTGCGCGCGGGTTCGGGCATTGCACGGCATCGGCGTGATGTCGGTCGCGGACGCGCCCTCGCCGCCGCGAACCACCACGTTGCGGCCCTGCTCCTGCGGCCGCCCTTCCAGCCAGTACACGTCGGCACCGTCCAGGCGCACCTCGGACAACGAGATCGATTGCGCCACGATGAGCTCCGACGTGATCGGGGAGCGCCACGAGCCGTAGGGGGCGGTCTTGATGGGCATATCCCGGGCCCTCACCGATCTTTCAGCCCCGCGGTGACAACATGCGCCCGCGGTATTGCGAAACCGCGGCTCCGCCTGCTGGACTGGAGCCACCCCTGTCCCATCAGCATCTCACGACCTTGTTTGCGTTGCTCAAGATTTTGTGAGCATGCGAGCGCGCAATGCTCATGCATTGTCGGGCCTGCGCCGCGTCTCCCCGAGGCGAACACTTTCAAGCTGCGAGGTCCGGATGCTCGATCGTCAGGCAAGCCCACAATTCTCTGCTCCGGCGGTTCGCGGAGTCGAGCCCTCCGGTCTCGACCGGGTTCTGGCCGGCGCTGGCGGCGACGCGGCATCGCTGCTGGCGCGCTGCCTTCTCGGCGGCATCTTCGTGCAGAGCGGCTTCGGCAAGCTGATGGCGCTCGAGGGCTTCGCCGCCTCGCTTGCCAGAAACGGCGTGCCGATGCCCGAGCTGTGGGCCATCATCGGGGCGGTGGTGGAATTCGCCGGCGGGCTCGCCGTGATCATCGGCTGGCAGACCCGAGCCGCCGCGGCCTTGATGCTGGCCTTCACGGTCGTCGCGACGCTCATCTCGCATCGGTTCTGGGAATTCGCGGAGGTCGCAGCGCGGCGGCAGCAAGCTGTCCAGTTCGCCAAGAACATCGCGATCATGGGCGGCTTCCTGCTCCTGTTCGTGCAGGGCGGCCGGCGCTTCGGCGTGGACGGATGGCGAGGGCGCGGCTGACGGACGACGGCTCTCACGCCCGACCCCGAGCGCTGAACGCCACGCCGCCGGGGCTTCCCTGAACCTGCTCGAGCCGCGCCTCGCGCAGCATGTAGTTGACGTGCGCGAGCACCTCGCTGAAGGCGAAACCCATCTGGTGCGGGTCGTCGATCGGGCGCCGGAACACCACCGGCACGAGGTCGGCGGCGGTCTGCGGCGCCCGCCGGCAGGCGTCCTCGATCGCCCGGCAGCGCGCTTCGTGGTGATCGCGCAGCTCCTCGATGCGCTGGTGCAGCCCGACAAACGGCAGATTGTGCCCCGGCAGCACCAGCACATCGCCCGGCATGTCGCGCTCGAGGCTCGTCAGCGAACGCAAATAGATGCCGAGCGGATCGCCCTCCGGATCCATCGCCTGCACGCTGATATTGGGGGTGATCTTGGCCAGGATCTGATCGGCGCACAGGAGCATGTTGTCGGCGCGGCAATACAGCATCACCTGCTCCGGGGCATGGCCGCCGCCGCTCAGCACCTCGAAGCGGCGCGAGCCGATGGGCAGCCGCTCGCCGGCGATGAGCCGGCGGAAGGTGCGGGGCAGGCCGGAGATCATCCGCAGGTAGCGGTGGCCGTTGGTGAGCAGGCGCTCGGTGGTGTCGGCATCGAGCCCGTGCGAGCGGTAGAAGCTGCGGTAGGGCTCGGAGTTGAGCGCGCCGGGATCGAGATGGATGGCAAGGCTCACCAGATATTCGGTCTGGCTGATCAGCAGCGGCAGGCCGAAGCGCTCGCAGAGCCAGCCCGCGAGCCCGATGTGGTCGGGATGATAATGCGTCACCAGGATGCGCGTGATCGCCACCCTGGCGAGCAGACCTTTCAGCAGCGCCTCCCAGGCGGTGCGGGTCGCCGCGTCGTCGATGCCGGTGTCGATCACGGCCCAGCCGCCGGCGTCCTCGACCAGGTAGACGTTGACGTGGTCGAGCCGAAACGGCAGCGCCAGCCGGAGCCACAGCAGGCCCGGCGCCACCTCCAGCGTCTGCCCGGGTGCGGGCGGAGTCCGGTGCGGGAAGCTCAATTGCGGGGAGACGACGGGCTTGAGCATCATGGCGGGTGTGGGGCTCCGATAGCACGGCGCGAGCGGCGATGCAGCATGCGGAACCGCCCGGCGGCGGGCTGCGTTGCGGATGCGGACGAGCCATGGCGCACCCCTTCTTCACCATCGGGCATTCGACGCGCCCGATTGGTGACTTTGTCGGTCTGCTGCGGGGATCGGCGGTGCAGGCCGTGGTCGACGTCCGCACCGTCCCGCGCTCGCGGACGAACCCGCAATACAACCGCGAGACGCTGCCCGACGCGCTCGCCGAGCACGGGCTTCGGTATGTGCATATCGGCGCGCTGGGCGGGCTGCGCGGGAGAAAGCCGGAGATCGCGCCGGCCACCAACGGATTCTGGCGGGTTCAGAGCTTCCACAACTACGCCGACTACGCCCTGACCGAGCCGTTCCGCACCGGGCTTGCCGAGCTTCGCGCGCTCGGACACGAGCGGCGGTGCGTGGTCATGTGCGCGGAGGCGGTCTGGTGGCGCTGCCATCGCCGCATCATCGCCGATTACCTGATCGCCGCCGGGGAGAAGGTCTTCCACATCCTGGGAGCCGATCATGTCGACCCTGCGCACATGACCGAGGCGGCGAGGCCGGGCGGCCATGGCGCCCTGGTCTATCCGGCTCCCTAGCAGCGCGCAGCGGGGCGCCGCGCCCCCCGACCGGCACCGGATCGGAGGCAGGGCAATCGCATATGGATCGTCATGGCCGGGCTTGTCCCGGCCATCCACGTCTTTGCGCGGGCACAAGACGTGGATGCCCGGCATAAAGCCGGGCAGGGTCGCGAGCGGAAAGGTCACCGCTCCGCCTCGGCGCGTGCGCGCATCACCTCGTCCTCCAGCACGTGCCAGATGTCGAGCTTGAGCTTGCCGAGCTCCGGCGACGACGCCAGCGTCATCAGATCGCGCGGATGCGCGAACGGCACCTCGATGTCCTGCTTCACCCGGCCCGGTTGTGCGGTCATCACCACGGTGCGGTCGCCGAGCAGCAGCGCCTCCTCGATCGAATGGGTGATGTAGACAACGGTCTTGCGCGTCTGCTCCCAGATCCGGACCAGCTCGGCCTGCAGGATGACGCGGTTTTGCGCGTCGAGCGCGGCGAAGGGCTCGTCCATCAGCAGCATGCCGGGATCGGTGACGAAGGCGCGAGCAATCGCGCTGCGCTGGCGCATGCCGCCGGAAAGCTGGTGCGGATAGTGGTGCCGGAACCGCGTCAGCCCGACGAGCCTCAGGGCGGCCTCGACCCGCGCCGCGGTATCGGCCGCGGCGACCCCGCGCGTCCGCAGCCCGAAGCCGACATTGGCCTCCACGCTCATCCAGGGGAAAAGCCCGCTCTCCTGGAAGACCATCGCATTCTGCACCGCCCAGCCCGGCGCCTCGACCCGCAGCGTGCCGGCGGTCTGCCTGTCGAGTCCGGCGAGGATGCGGAGCAGGGTAGATTTTCCGCACCCCGAGGGGCCGACGATGCAGACAAACTCGCCCGGCGCGACCCGCAGGTCGAGGCCGTCGAGGGCGAGCACGCTCCCCCGCCCGCTCGGGTATTCCTTGCGCAATCCGACGATCTCGATCGCCGCGCCACGCCGCTCCCCGGGCATCGAAATTCTCCGGCGACCGCTTTCATCTCGTCGGCGGATCAACGCAGTGCCGACGCTGCTCGCGCAGGCACGGAGCCGACCTCCGGCTCGAATGCCGTCTGCTCGATGAAGGCCTTCGCGGCCTCCACCGCGCGCTCGCCGAGGTCGTTGTGGCCGGCGCCTGCGATCTTCACGAAGCGCTTGGGAGCGGTGATCAAGCGATAGAGCCGCTCGCCCAGCGCGATCGGCACGACTTGATCGTGCTCGCCGTGCAGCACCAGCACCGGCGCGGTCACCCGGCCGATGTGCCGGTCGGAGCGGAACTGGTCCTTCATCAGCAGGCGCACCGGCAGGAACCAGTAAGCGGCGGCACCCACATCAGCGGCCGAGGTGAACGGAGCTTCGAGAATGAGCCGGGCAACCGGCTTTTCCGCGGCGAGCTGGACGGCGACCCCGCTGCCGAGCGATTCGCCCCAGAGCACGATCCGCGCCGCCGGGTAGCGGGAAGCGGCGAACGCATAGGTCGCCGCCGCGTCGGCCATCAGCCCCGCCTCGGTCGGCGAGCCGCTCGAGCCGCCGTAGCCGCGATAGCTCAGCGCCAAGAGGCCCGTGCCGTCTGCGGTGAGCGCGCGAAACCGGTCGCTGCGCCAGCGCAGCGCGCCGCCGTTCCCGTGGAAGTAGAGGATCGCGGGCTTCTCCCCGCGCGCCGGCACGTGCCAGACGATAACCCGCTCGCCGTCGGCGGTCTCGAGCACGAGCTCCTGCGCCTCGGGCAGGTCCGCGTCGGCCGGCGCCGTTCGATGCCGCTCGGGAAAGTATTGCAGCATGCGCTGCGCCGCATAGGCGAGCACGACCAGCCCGCAGTAGATGGCCAGCCCGGAGATCAGCAATCCTCGCATGCGCATCGCTCGCTCGACGGTGCAATCGTGCAGCGCCTGACTTTCGCCGACCCCGCGCGGGCTCTTGTTACAGCATTCCCAGGAGCCGCGGCAGCGACAGCGAGAGCGGCGGGACGTAGGTGACCAGAACGAGGAAGATCAGCATCGTCAACAACCACGGCCAGACCGCGACGGTAAGCTCGGTGATGCCCATGCGGGCGATGCCGGAGGCGACATAGAGGTTGAGGCCGACGGGCGGATGGCAGAGCCCCACCTCCATGTTGACGGTCATGAGGATCCCGAGGTGGACCGGGTGGATTCCCAGGCGGACCGCCACCGGGAACAGAATCGGCGCAGTGATGAGCACGATCGAGGTCGGCTCCATCACGTTGCCGGCGAGAAGGAGCAGCAGGTTCACGAACAGCAGGAACTCGATCCAGCTCAGGCCCGACGAGGTGACCCAGCTGGTCATCGCCTGCGGGATCTGCTCCGAGGTCATGAGGAAGGAGAAGAGCACCGCGTTGGTGATAATGTAGAGGATCATGGCGCTCATGTTGGCCGAGCCGAGCAGCACCCGCGGCACGTCCGAGAGCTTCAGATCCCGGTACACGAAGACGGCAATGACGAAGGCGTAGACCGCGCTGACCGCCGCGGCTTCGGTCGGGGTGAACAGGCCCGCATAGATGCCGCCGAGAACGATGATGATGAGCAGGAGCCCCCATACCGATCGGCGAAATGCGACGACAGCCTCGGCCCAGCTCGCCTTCGGCATCCGCGGATAGTCGTTGCTCCAGGCGCGGTAGAAGGTGGTTGCCCCGAGCATGCTGGCGAGGATGAGGCCGGGCACCACCCCGGCCATGAACAGCTGTCCGACCGAGGCCGACAGCACGCGCTTGCCCTCGGGGTCGAGCGCGATGCTGCCGCCGGTCGCCACGGCGTAGATCACCATGACGATCGAGGGCGGGATCAGGATGCCGAGGGCTCCCGAGGTGGTGATGACCCCGGCCCCGAAGCGCTTGGGGAAACCCTGCCGCAGCATCGCCGGCAGGATGATGGCGCCGATGGCGACCACGGTGGCGGGCGAGGAGCCGGAGACGGCCGCAAACAGCGCGCAGGCCATCACCCCGGCAAGCCCGAGCCCGCCGTACCAATGGCCGACCATGGCCGTTGCAAACGTGATCATGCGCCGCGCGACCCCGCCGTGGGTGAGGAAATTGCCGGCGAGGATGAAGAAGGGAATGGCCATGATCTCGAAGCTCTCGATGCCGGTGAAGAGCTTCAGCGCCACCGACTCGATCGGAACCTGGGTCATGGTGAAGAGGAACGTGAGCACGGTGAGCCCGAGCGCGATCGAGATCGGCATCCCGGTCAGCATGAGCGCGATCAGCAGGCCGAATATGAATGCCGTCGTCACCGGCTGTCCTTCCCGCCCGGGACCTCCACCTCGACCCCTTCCACCCGGCTCTCGTCGACATGCGGCAGCTCACCGGTGCGGAAGAATCTCCAGGCCACCTGCAGGAAGCGGAAGCACATCAGGTAGGAGCCGAGCGGGACGCAGGAGAACACGATCCAGCGCGGCAGCTCCAGATCGGCCGAGACCTGGTCGGTCTCGGCAAGCTCGATCACGAACTTCAGGCCCATCGTGCCGACGACGGCGGTGAAGAGCGCGCCGCACAGAAGCCCGAACAGGACGACCGGCTTTCGCAAGCTCGCGCTGAGCTGATTGACCAGCACGTCGACGCCGACGTGGATGCCGGTGCGCACCCCGTAGGCCGCGCCGAACTTCGCCATCCACACGAACATGTAGACGCAGAGCTCCTGCGCCCACGACAGGTGAATCGGATGCAGGAAAGGGTAGAGAAAGGGGATCCCGGTGCCGTAGCGGTGAACCACCGCGATGAATATCAGCAGCGTCGCGGCCGCCATCAGGCTCGCAATCAGCACTTCCTCGAGACGGTCGAGGAGACGTAGCAGCACCAGGGCCCCCGACAGCCGGCGCGTGCCGGACCCGCGCGTCTACTGGGTGGCGCCGCTCGTTTCCCTCTGGAATTCGGCGATGGTCTCCTTGCCGACGCGCGGCGCCATCTCGGCGTAGACCGGGTCGAGCGCCTTGCGCCAGGCCGCCTTCTGTTCCGCGGTCAGCTCCAGCACCTCGCTCTTGCCCGATTTCCTGATCTCCTGGAGCGCCTCGTCGTTCTCCGTCTGGGCGATGTCGTTGGTGAACGCGGTCGCCTCCGCCATGGCTTTCTCGAGCGCGCTGCGGATGTCGGGCGGCAGTCCCTCCCAGAATTTCTTGTTGGCGATGACGGCATAGCCGACATAGCCGTGCTGGGAATGAGTCGTGTACTTCTGCACCTCGTGCATCTTCTGGGTATATTCGTTCGAAGGCGGATTCTCGGTGCCGTCCACCACCCCGGTCTGCAGCGCCTGGTAGACCTCGGAGAAGGCCATGACCTGCGGGATCGCGCCGAGCGCGCGCATCTGCGCTTCCAGGACCTTGGAGGACTGGATGCGCATCTTCAGGCCCTTGAAATCGTCCGGCATGCGCAGCGGCCTGTTCGCGCTCATGTCCTTGAAGCCGTTGTCCCAGTAGGCGAGCCCCTTGATGCTCTTCGGCTCGAGCAGCCCCATGAGCTTGCGGCCGAGCAGCCCCTCGGTGACCTTCCGCAACGCCGCCTTGCTGGGAAGGATGAACGGCAGGTCGAAGACCTCGAACTCCTTGACCCCGAGCGGTCCGAACTTGGCGAGCGAGGGCGCGAGCAGCTGCACGGCGCCGAGCTGCAGCGCCTGCAGCTCCTCGTTGTCCTTGTAGAGCTGCGAGTTGGGGTAGACGTCGACCACCACCTTGCCGCCCGTGTACTTCTCCGCCAGCTCCTTGAACTTGAGCGAGCCCTTGCCTTTGGGGGTGTCGGGCGCCACCACATGGCTGAACTTGACGACGATCGGGCTCTGGGCGAGCGCCGGGCGCGTCTGGGCAAGCGGGAGAGCGATCAGCGCCAGGGCGGCGCCCAGCGCAAGACTTATACACTTCATGGCGTTTCCTTCGTTCGTCGGGCGCGGGCACCGGGCAAGCCGCGGCGCCGTTGCCTTGTTGCTGCAACAATAGCGCCAATCAGCGGCGCGGCCAATGCCGACGATGGACTAAGCGAGGCCCCGCCGCCCCCGCCGGGAGGCCGGCCCGATCTCACAGGGTCTTGACGATCTCCTCGGTCATCTTCTTGGCGTCGCCGAACAGCATCATCGTGTTGTCGCGATAGAACAGCGTGTTGTCGATGCCGGCATAGCCCGATGACAGGGAGCGTTTCGAGAACATCACGGTGCCCGCCTTCCACACTTCGAGCACCGGCATTCCGTAGATCGGCGATTGCGGGTCTTCCTTGGCGGCAGGATTGGTCACGTCGTTGGCGCCGATGACGAAGGCGACGTCGGCCTGGGCAAATTCGGAATTGATGTCGTCGAGCTCGAATACCTCGTCGTAGGGGACGTTGGCCTCGGCGAGCAGGACGTTCATGTGCCCGGGCATGCGGCCGGCGACGGGATGGATCGCATACTTGACCTCGACGCCCTCCTGCTTGAGCCGGTCCGCCATCTCGCGCAGCGCATGCTGCGCCTGCGCCACCGCCATGCCGTATCCGGGCACGATGATCACCTTGCCGGCGTTCTTCAGGATGAAAGCGGCATCCTCGGCCGATCCCTGCTTCACCGGCCGCTTCTCCTTGCCGGTTGCGGGTCCTGCAACCTCGCCGCCGAAGCCGCCGAGAATGACCGAGATGAAGCTGCGGTTCATTCCCGCACACATGATGTAGGAGAGAATGGCGCCGGAGGAGCCGACCAGGGCGCCGGTGATGATCAGCGCCGTGTTGCCGAGGGTGAAGCCGATGCCGGCCGCCGCCCATCCCGAATACGAGTTCAGCATCGAGATCACGACCGGCATGTCGGCGCCGCCGATCGGGATGATGATCAGCACGCCGAAGGCGAACGCGGCGAAGGCCAGGAGCCAGAATGCGAGATGGCTCTCGGCACGCACCAGCCAGACGACCAGCAGCACGATGGCGGCGGCAAGCGCGATGTTGATGGCATGCCGCCCCGGCAGGATGATCGGGGCCCCGCTCATGCGGCCCGACAGCTTGAGGAAGGCCACCACCGAGCCGGTGAAGGTGACGGCGCCGATGGCGACGCCGAGCGACATCTCGACCAGGCTCGACTTGTGGACTTCGCCGACGCTGCCGATGTCGAAGGCGGCGGGCGAGTAGAGAGCGGCCGCCGCCACCAGCACCGCCGCCATGCCGACCAGCGAATGGAAGGCAGCGACCAGCTCGGGCATTGCCGTCATCGGCACCCGGCGGGCGATCACGGCTCCGGTCCCGCCGCCCATGGCGAGCCCGACCGCGACCAGGCCCCAGGCCGCCGCCCCGTCCGGCGGATGCGAGGCCAGGGTGGTGCCGATGGCGATCACCATCCCGAGCATTCCGAGCAGGTTGCCCCGCCGGCTGGTCTCCGGGCTCGACAGGCCGCGCAGCGCCAGGATGAAAAGAACGCCGGCGAGGAGATAGAGCAGCGCGACGAGGTCGGCGTTCATCGGCGCTCGCTCACTTCATTCGCTTCTGGTACATGCCGAGCATGCGCTGGGTCACGAGGAAGCCGCCGAAGATATTGACCGAGGCGAGGACCAGCGCCACGAAGCCCAGCACGCGCGCCCAGAGCGGCCCCGAATCGGCCGCCAAGAGCCCGACCCCGACCGCGAGCAGCCCTCCCACCACGATCACCGACGAGATCGCGTTGGTCACCGACATCAAGGGGGTGTGCAGGGCGGGAGTGACCGACCAGACCACGTAATAGCCGACGAACACCGCCAGCACGAAGATGGAGAATCGAAACACGAACGGATCGATCGCGCCGCCGCTCACGGCGTGCGTGGCGGCGCCGGTCGCCACCGCGATGATGTCGAGCTGCGCCGGCAGGATGTCGGCCGCCGGTCCCGGCAAAGGTGCGGGTGCAATCATCATGGAGAGTCCTCAGGCGGCGTTCCTGGGCGCGAAGCCGGGATGGACCACCGCGCCGTCGCGGGTGAGCGCCGTCGCCTTGACGATCTCATCGTCCCAGTTGATGGCCAGGGCCTTGGCCTTCCTGTCCACGAGCGTCTCGAGAAAAGCATACAGGTTCTTGGCATAGAGCGCCGAGGCGGAAGCGGCGAGCCGGCTGGGCACATTGAGATAGCCAACGATCTTGACCCCGTTGACCTCGGCGACCTCGCCCGGCCGGGCGAGCTCGCAATTGCCGCCGCGCTCGACGGCGAGATCGACGATCACCGATCCCGCCCGCATCGAGGCGACCATGTCGCGGGAGATGAGCCGCGGCGCCGGGCGGCCCGGAACGAGCGCAGTCGTGATCACGATGTCCTGCTTCCTGATGTGATCGGCAACCAGCGCCGCCTGTTTCGCCTGATACTCCCTGGACATCTCCTTGGCATAGCCGGCCGCGGTCTCGGCCGCTCTGAACTCCTCGTCCTCGACGGCGATGAACTTGGCGCCGAGGCTCTCGACCTGCTCCTTGGCGGCCGGGCGCACGTCGGTCGCGGTGACGATTGCGCCGAGGCGGCGGGCGGTCGCGACCGCCTGCAGCCCGGCAACGCCCGCGCCCATGACGAATACCCGCGCCGCCGGCACGGTGCCGGCCGCCGTCATCATCATCGGCAATGCCCGCCCGTATTCGGCCGCGCCGTCGATCACCGCGCGATAGCCTGCGAGATTGGCCTGGCTGGACAGGACGTCCATTCCCTGCGCGCGGGTGATGCGCGGCAAGAGCTCCATGGCGAATGCGGTGATGCCCGCGTCCGCCATTGCCTTGACCTCCCGCTCGCGGCCGTAGGGGTCCATCATGGCGACGACCACGGCTCCCCTTCTGTAGCCGGGAAGCTCGGCAGCGGTGGGGCGGCGGACCTTGAGCACCAGGTCGGCATCGGCGGCGGCGGAGCTCGCGACCGCGGCGCCCGCGGCGGTGAACTCCGCGTCGGCAATGCCCGATCCTGCTCCGGCACCCGGCTCGACCACGACGTCGGCGCCGAGCGCCTTCATCTTCTTCACCGTCTCCGGGGTTGCCGCAACGCGATGCTCGCCAGGATCGACCTCGCGCGCTACGGCAATGCGCATGGATCCTCTCCTGGCGCGGCCGGCGGATCAGGCGGCGCTTTGACTGCCTGCCGAGAGCGCAAGCGCCAGCAGCGAGATCAGCACCATCACCACGCTGGGCAGCCGCGCGCCGGTCCCGAAGCCGTGAACGGCGATCACCGCCGCGATCACCAGCAGGAGGACGGCTACGAGCCAGTGCCCGGCGACGGCACCGATCGCGAGCGAGAGGACGACATTGGCAGCAAGCGCACAGGCCACGAACGTCAAATGGACGAAACGATCATACGTCGCTTCGTGCGCCGGGAGGTCGTTGCCTTCAGCCGTCGCATATTCCATCTGCGCGTGCTCAGCCATTGCGTTCTCCGCTCAGCTCCTCTCTCTTCGGCAGCCGGGGCTTAGCGCAATTGTGCCATGAGGGCAACGGCGAGCCGGTCATCGGATGCCGGATGATTCGGCGCCGGCGCTGTCGTGGAGTGGCGCGGGCGCTCCTCCGGCGCGGCTTTCACGCCTCCGGCGCCGGCTGCTCGAGGCCGGCACCGGCAAGCGCCGCCGCCTGGCGGGCGCCGACGGCGGCGAGCGAGAAGCTCTCGATCGCCTCGTTGAACAGCCGGTGAAAATTGAGCTCCGCCCGCAAGTGCAGGAACACGGCGCCGAGCCCGATCGCCGCGCGGTCCATGAAGACGAACTCCCGGGGCACTCGCACCGGGCCCTGCTGCTTGAGCGCCTGGTGGACCCGGAATGCCTCGCGCCGGCCGTATTCGGCGGGCTTGACCCCGTCGGCCAGGCTGCGCACCCGATCCTCGAGCAACGGGCCATAGATGAAACGAGCCCAGATGTTCAGCGTGTCGATCATCTCGCGATTGAGCCGCCGGAAGCCCCAGGTCTCGTAGGCGTGGACGATGAGATTGTCGTCGCCTCGCAGCAAGCCGTGGTAGAGATCGACGACGCCGCCGACGAACTTCTTCGCGAAGATGCGGATGCAGCCGTAATCCAGGAGGTTGATCCCGGCCGGGGCTCCCTCGGCCTCGAATACCGTGTAGTTGCCGAGATGCGGATCGCCGTGGATGACGCCGAAGCGGCTGAACGACCACCACCAGGCGGTGAACATGGCGGTGCCGATCCGGTTGCGCGTGGCGAGATCGCTTTCCTTGTGATCGAGCAGGCGACGCCCTTCCAGCCAGTCGAGCGTGAGCAGCCGCCCGGTCGAGAGCTCGGGCCACACCCGCGGCACCCGGATCTGCCCGATGCCTTCGAGCATGATGCGGTAGAGCGCCACGTGCCTGGCCTCGCGCCGATAGTCGAGCTCCTCGCGGATCCGCGCGCTGATCTCCTTGGCGATCTCGGTGGTGTCGATGACCGGGTCCATGCGGCGGTGAATGGCGAAGATCAGCTGCAGCTGCCGCAGATCCGCCTCGACCGCGGACTGCATCTCCGGATATTGCAGCTTGCAGGCCAGCGCGGCGCCGTCGTGGGCGCGGGCACGGTGCACCTGCCCGAGCGAGGCCGCCGCCGCCGGGTGGTGCTCGAAGCTGGCGAACTTCTCCTGCCACTGGGCGCCGAGCTCGGCCGCCATGCGACGCTTGACGAAAGCCCAACCCATCGGTGGAGCCTGGCTCTGCAGCTTCATCAGCTCGGTCGCGTATTCCGGCGGCAGGGCGTCCGGAATGGTGGCCATCAGCTGCGCCACCTTCATGATCGGGCCCTTGAGGCCGCCGAGCGCGGCGGCGAGCTCGATGGCATTCCTGCCGCGGTCGAGGTCGACCCCGAGCAGCCGCGCGCCGGCGATCCGCGCGGCCACCCCGCCGACATTGGCGCCGACCCGCGCATAGCGCGCGGCGCGGGCGGAGAACCGGTTGGCTTCACGGTCGGTCATGATCGGCCATCGCCTGCTGAGAGGTGTTCACGGCTGTGGGGCCGGTGACGTGATGTTGTCTTCGATCCAGCGTGCGAGTCCATCCTCGCCTAGACGCCCGCCGTCCGTCCTTGATCGAGTCAGTCAGCGAACTGGCCCGGTCCGCCGCTGCTGCACGGCGACCGATCTTAGCCGAACCCCGCGTAGGATGGGTGGAGCGCGCGCTCGGCGCGCGCGATACCCATCGCCCCCTGTTGCCGCAAATGTGATGGGTATCGCCCGCTGCGCGGGCTCCACCCATCCTACGGCTGCTCGGTCATAGTGCCATTTGTTGATGGGACGGTCGAGTGTCGAACGGAGCAGAGCCGCCGAAGCGGCGTAGTTGGAGACTATGGACGGCGATGACCTGGTCGTAAGTCAACCATGCCGGCTCGTTGGCTATGATCATCCAAGGAGCGGTCATTTTGCGAGGGCAGCGAGAGTGTCCTGATATTCGTCCATGATTTCGTTCGCGATCGCCAGCGTCCGTTCGGAATCGGGATCATACGGGAGAAGCTGGAACCCGCCGCCGGGGAGCTCGATCACGTGCAATAGCTGACCTCGCTTCAGCTCCAGACGCTCCATGAGCTCGCGGGGCAGAATGAGCCCGTCGGAGTCGCCGATCTTCTTGATCTCGATGTTCACGTGACGGGACCTCGCAACGACGAAGCGACCGGGAATTTTCACCAGAGAGATATAGTACGCCGGAGGCCGAGTTCAAACCATCCCGGCCTGGGTCGTGCTGCTGGACCATCACTCCAGCCGCTCGAGCTCGGTGATCATCCGCTCGATGACGCCGAGGCCCCCCTGCCAGAAGGCGGGATCGCGGGCATCGAGGCCGAACGGCTCGAGCAGCTCGGAGTGATGCTTGGTGCCGCCGGCGGCGAGCATGGCGAGGTAGCGCTCGGCGAAGCCGTCCGCCGCCTGCTCGTAGACCGCATAGAGCGAGTTCACCAGGCAGTCCCCGAATGCGTAGGCGTAGACATAGAACGGGGAATGCACGAAATGCGGGATATAGGCCCAGAAGGTCTCGTAGCCCGGCTTGAGCTCGATGGTGGGGCCGAGGCTTTCCCGCTGCACGTCGAGCCAGAGCGCGCAGATGCGCTCGGCGGTGAGCTCGCCGCGCCGCCGCTCGGTGTGCAGCTGGCGCTCGAAGACGTAGAACGCGATCTGCCGGACCACGGTATTGATCATGTCCTCGACCTTGGCCGCCAGCATCGCCTTGCGCTGCTTGCGGTCGGCGCCGGCGAGGAGCTTGCGGAACGTGAGCATCTCGCCGAACACGCTCGCGGTCTCCGCCAGCGTGAGGGGAGTGGGCGCCATCAGCGCGCCGTTCGGCGCGGCCAGCACCTGGTGCACGCCGTGACCAAGCTCATGCGCGAGCGTCATCACGTCGCGCGGCTTGCCCTGGTAGTTGAGCAGCACGTAGGGATGCGCGGACGGGACCGTCGGATGGGCGAAGGCCCCCGGTGACTTGCCCGGCCGCACCGGCGCATCGATCCAGTTGCGGTCGAAGAACCGCTCGGCGATCGCCGCCATCTCCGGCGAGAAGGCGCCATAGGCGGTCAGCACCGTCGCCCTCGCCTCGCTCCAGGCGATGTTGCGCGCGGCGATCCTCGGCAGCGGCGCATTGCGATCCCAGTGCGGCAGACGCTTCTTGCCGAACCAGCGCGCCTTCAAGGCGTAATAGCGGTGCGACAGCGAGGGATAAGCCGCGCGCACCGCCTCGACCAGCGCTGCCACGACCTCGGGCTCGATCCGGTTCGCCAGGTGGCGGCTGTCGGCAACATCGGCAAAGCCGCGCCAGCGATCGGAAATCTCCTTGTCCTTGGCGA
Organism: Xanthobacteraceae bacterium; assembly: GCA_036406655.1. Taxonomy (GTDB): domain Bacteria; phylum Pseudomonadota; class Alphaproteobacteria; order Rhizobiales; family Xanthobacteraceae; genus VAZQ01. Next base: position 16,423 of record DASXAP010000088.1, read on the forward strand.
GCGTGTTGGTGATGTGCGTGAACAGCCGCAGGTTCTCCTTGAACGTCCTCGCAAGCGCCTCGGCCGCAGCCTTGCGCGACGCCCCGTTCGCCTCCTGCAGCAGCTTGAGGGTCGGCTCGATCGCGAGCGACCTCGAGCCGACCTTGAAGCGCAGGCTCGACATGGTCTCGTCGAACAGCCGGTTCCAGGCCGAGTAGGTCGTCACCGATTTCTCGTGGAACAGCTGCTCGATGCGATCTTCCAGCTGATACGGCTTTTCTCTGCGGATGTCCTCCAGCCACGGCCGGTAGTGACCGAGCGAAGCATCCTGCATGGCGGCCTCGAGCTTGCCGTCCTCGAGCCGGTTGAGCTCGAGCACGAAGAACAGCAGATGGGTGGAGATGCTGGTGATGCGCTCCTGCACGTCGCCGAAGAATTTCGCGCGCTCGGGATCGAGCGTGTTCTCCGCGTGCACCAGGCCGGCATAGGAGCCGAGCCGTCCGAGCAGCTCGTCGAGCTGCTCGTAGCGCTCGACCGCTTGCGCGAGCGCGGCGCCGCCTCCGGGCTCGTCCACCAGGAGCGCGAGCCTGCCCCTGTAGGCCTTCTCGAAGGCCACGCTCTCGCTCGCCGCGCGATCGAGGTCGCGCTCGACCTGCGGATCGTGGATTGCGGCATAGAGGTCGGCGAGGTTCCACTCCGGCAGGGTGCCCGGATGTCCGGTGGCCGGGGCTCTGGCAGTTCGGCGCTTTGCTGGCATGGGCATGGGAAATGGGAAGGAGAGTGTCGAGCGAGGAGGGTCAGGACAGGCAGGGGCACGCCGCTCGAAGGGCACGCGAGACGGTAGCCGGCCCGACTTGGGGGAGTGCCGCGTGAGGGCGGATATGGGACGGTGCGCGCGGCAGTCAACCTCGCGCACGTTTCGGTGATTTGACCCACGAGTGCTTTCGACGTGCGTCACCCTCCCCTGAAAGGCACCCACCCGCAAGCGAGAGGGCGATTGCATATGCGTTTCGTCATGCCCGGCTTTATGCCGGGCATCCACGTCTTGTGCCCGCGCAAAGGCGTGGATGGCCGGGACAAGCCTGGACAAACCCGGCCATGACGATCCATATGCGATTGCCCTGACCCTGAAAGGGGAGGGTGAAGCGCGCGCGGCGCGTCAGCGCTCCAGGTGGAATTCCGCCTCGCGTGCCTCCTTCATCAGGCTCGACCAGACCAGCTCCCGCAGTTCGGCAAAGCGGACATCGCGCAGCGTGTCGCGGCTGCGCGGCCGCGGCAGATCGACGGCGACGACCTGAGCGATATTGCTCGGGCGGCCCTTGAGCACGAACACACGGTCGCCCATCAGCACCGCCTCCTCGATGGAATGGGTGACGAAGATCATGCTGGTCGGACGCGCATCCCAGATCCGGAGCAGCTCGAATTGCAGGATTTCGCGGGTCTGCGCATCGACCGCCGCGAACGGCTCGTCCATCAGCAGCACGCTCGGCTCGACCGCCAGCGCCCGCGCCAGGCCGCATCGCTGCTGCATCCCGCCGGACATCTGATAGGGATAGGCGCCTTCGAAGCCCGAGAGGCCGACGAGCTTGATGAACTGCGGGACCTTCACGGCGATCTCCGCGGCGGACGCGCCGCCCACCCGCAGCCCGTAGCCGACGTTCTCGCGAACCGTCTTCCAGGGAAACAGGCCGAAGTGCTGGAAGACCATCGCCATGCCGGCGATCGGCTCGGTGACGCGTTCGCCGCCGCACCAGATCTCGCCGGCATCGACCGGCAGCAGCCCGTCGACGCAGCGCAGCAGCGTGGTCTTGCCGCAGCCCGAGGGACCGACGACGGTGACGATCTCGCGCTCGCCGACCTCGAAATCGACGCCGCGGAACACCTCGAGCGCGCCGTATGACTTGGCCACCCCACGCGCGCGGATGCGCGACGTCGCCTGCGGCGTGGCGTCGGCGCGCGGCCGCGCGGCGGCGGGAGCGCTCATTGGTCGGCTCGGCTCCACGGCGCAATCCGCCGCTCCAGGCGCTTGAGCGCCGCGGTGAGCGTGATGCCGAGCACCATCAGGAGCAGCACCGGGACGAAGGTCTTGTCGGTCTCGAACACGTTGGCGTAGCGCGTGATCATGAAGCCGAGGCCCGAGATCGTGGTATAGAACTCGGCGATCACCATTCCGACCAGGCCGCGGCCGATCGCGAGCCGAATGCCCGCCGCGATATAGGGCACCGCGAACGGCAGGAGCACGTCCTTCCAGATCTCCCATTCGCCGGCGCGGAACGAGCGCGCGACCTCGAGCATGCTCTTGTCGCATTCGCGCACGCCCTGATACGTATTGATCAGGATCGGGAACACCGCGAACAGGAACACGACGATGATCTTGGCCTGCATGTAGATGCCGAACCACAGCACCAGGATCGGCACCAGCGCGACCGTCGGCGTGGCGTAGAGCGCGTTGATCGGCATGTCGAGCGCCCAGTCGATCGGCTTGAACCGCGCCATCAGCACCGCCAGCGGCACGCCGACCAGCACCGCGAAGAACAGGCCGCAAGCGAGGATCTGCAGGCTCTCCCAGGCGTAGAAGGGCAGCTCGCCGTTCAAGGTTAGCTCGACGAAGGCCTCGGCGATCTTCGACGGGTAGGAGAACAGGATCGGGTTGACCAGCGGCCCGAGCAGCTCCCACAGCCCGAGCAGGAGGATGATGAAGCCGTAGCGATAGAACGGCCGGCGCCGCCAGAACGGCGGCCTGGCATCCGCCGCCGTGGCCGGAGCTTCGCCGCCGATGCTGCGGACGTGCGCCCCCTGGGCAACGCTCATTCGCCTGGCTCCTGCGCGGGCCGCCGCCTCTTACGACGTCACTCCTCGGACTGGCAAGGTCCCTTGTACTCGCCGAGCTGCTTGATCGCGTCCTTGGCGAAGGACAGATCGACCAGGTCCTCGTATTTCGGCGTCTTGTCCTTGTCGATGTTGCCGACCCGGGTCATCAGCTGCGCCGTGAAGTTGACCCGCTTGGGGCTCAGGCCGTCGTTCGGATTCCAGATGCACTTCTCGACCATGAAGTCGAGCGCCTTGTTGACCACGTCGGCCGGCAGCTTGGTGTACTTGACCATGATCGGCACCACCTTGGCGCGGTCGGTATAGATCAGCCGGGTCGCCTCGATATGGCCTTTGACGAAGGCGGCGACGGCGTCGTGCTTGTCGGCGATGGTCTTCTCGGTGGTCGCCATCACGCCGTAGAGATTGTCGGGCTGGATCTCCCACAGCCGCGCGATCGCGTGCAGCGACGGGATCTTGGCCTTGGCCACCATCTCCTGCTCGACGTGGAGGATCGCGGTGTCCACCTGGTTGGCGATCAGCGCCGGCACGTCCTCGGTCGCGATGCTGACGAAATGCACGTCCTTGGGATCGATCTTGGCGGCGCGCAGGACGCCGCGTGCGAGCACGTCGGCAAAGCCGCCGGGCTCCTGGATGCCGATCCGCTTGCCCTTCAGGTCGGCCATGGTCTTGATGTCCTCGTTGACCACCATCGAAGCTTCGAGCTTGGGCGTGTTGGTCAGGATCATCCTGGTCGGCGCGCCCTTGGCCTTGCCGACGATCGAGAACGGACCCGAGGCCGAGGCGATGTCGGCGGAGCCCGCGACCACGGCGCGGAACGTGTACACCCCGCCGGCGAGCTCGATCACCTTGACCTCCAGGCCGTACTTCTTGAACAGCCCGAGATCGTTGGCGATGTGGATGGGCATGTGCACGAGGTTCGGCGGCGTCGTCGGCATCGCCACGATGAGCTTCGATTCCGCATTGGCCAGGCTCGGCGCCACGATCAGTGCGGCAGCAAGCAGCGCCCGATTGGCCGCTGATTTCCTCATGGTTGCTTCTCCCTTCCGGCGATGGATGCGCGTGGACGCGTTCTCAGCGCGTCTCTTGGCGTCGATCCTAGCATCCACGCCGTCTCGAAGCATCCAGCCGCTATCGGGGCGGATGCGGCTTCTGGTCACTCGGAACGAGGGTGTCGGACCACGGTCCGCCGCCCACTCTTACGGCCGCTTCCATCTGGTTGCGACCGACTCGGCTGCGCCGCAGCGAACGTCGCCTTAGTGCCAGTTCCTGATCTGAGCAATTGCAACAAATTCCGCCAGCAGAATTGCAGCTCAGGGGGCAACCACGGCTTGGCCAACGGTGGCAGCCCCAGTTCCCACGCGCGGCATGAGTCCCTCCAAGCGAATCTGTATCCTGGATTCAGGGCGGTTCTCGATCATTGCTCCTCGAAGCCTGATATCGCGCTATTGACGAGATACGAAATTTGCCGTCGATACGCATCCAGAGGCATCCAACGACGCAGCTGCGGAAGACAGATGGCAAGCCTGGTAATGGGAATTGGTGTGCCGCACACGCCCTTCTTTCCCGCTATCGCCAAGCAGCAGGGCGAAAAGTCAAGGATGGTCGCGCTCTTCAATCGGGTCCGGCGGGAGCTCGAATCCTCCGCACCGGACCTGATCGTGATGCTGACCAGTGATCACTTCGTCAGCTTTTTCTTCGACAATCTGCCGACGTTTTGCATCGGTGCTTTCGCGCATGCCGACGGACCGCATGAACTGTCTCGCACGATGCCGCAATACCGTCTGCAAGGAGCGGCCGGCTTTGCGGCCGGGCTGCTCGAGTACGGCATCGAGAACAGCTTCGATCTCGCCTGTTCGGAAGAGATAAAGCTCGATCATGCCACGATGGTGCCTCTGCATTTCCTGACGCCGCAGATGAGCACGCCGGTGGTGCCGGTATTCATAAAGGCCCTGGTCGAGCCGCTGCCGCGCGCCGAGCGCTGCTTCGCCTTTGGCCGGATGATCCGCAACTATATCGACCAACGCGCGGGATCGGAGCGCGTCGTCATGATTGCGAGCGGCAGCTTCTCGCTCGAAGTCGGCGGCCCTCGAATGGGTTTCGTCAACAAGGAATGGCACGCATTTGTCGTGGAGTGCCTGCGGCGCGGCGACACCGATAAATTGGTCCATAAGGCGACGACTGAAAATATGCGCGCTGCCGGCAATACCGGAGGCGAATTGCTGCTCTGGATTGCGCTCCTCGGCGCGCTAGGCGGCTGCAGATTGAAATTTGTCGAGCCGGATGGTTCGCCGCCGGAGGCACCGCGCGACATTCACGCCTATGCGGTCTGGGACGTACGCCCATGAGTCTCTATCTACTCAACAAAATCATGTATCTCCTGGAAGTGGACGCTGCTTTCCTCATGCGCATGAAAGCCGATCCCGCCGATGCTATCAAAGGCTTCGAGCTGACTGAGGACGAGCGCTCGGCGGTGCTCGCCGGCGATGTCGGAAAGCTCTATCTCATGGGCGTGAACATGTTCATCCTGGATTCCATCGCGCGCCACGAACTGTTCGGCATCGATCGCAACAGCTATCTCGCGCAAATTCGCGCCGCGGCAGAGACAGCCGGTAAGTATCATCCTCCGGCACAGCATGCATGAGATTTCGCAAAATCTGAACAGGGCGAAGAACCTCAAAGGGCAGCCGCTGGGCGGGATTCGCGTGCTCGACTTCTCGCACGTGCTCGCCGGGCCGATGTGCACGCGGCTGCTCGTCGATCTCGGCGCCGACGTCCTGCGGGTTGAGAGCACCAAGCGGGCGGATACGCCGTGGCGCTCCGCGTCCGACCCGGAACTCAAACGCACGCTCGCCTATGTGATGGTCCACCGCGGCAAGAAGTCCATAACCATCGACCTGAAAAACGAAGCAGGCGCCGAGCTTGCGCGCCGGCTCGCCGCCGTTGCCGACGTGGTGGTAGAGAATTTCAGCGCGGGCGTCATGCATCGGCTCGGCCTCGATTATGCGTGCCTCGCGCCGCTCAACCCGCGGCTGATCTTCCTCAGCATGTCGGGCTACGGGCACTACGGGCCGCGTAAGGATTGGACCAGTATGAACACCAACCTCCAGGCCTATTCCGGAATGATGACGGTGACGGACAAGGAGGAGAATCCGCCAGTCGCCATTTCCAATTCATGGATGGATTACGTGGGCGGATTGCACGGCTGCTATTCGGTCATACAGGCGCTCACTCAACGCGAGAAGGACGGCAAGGGGCGCAACATCGATCTGGCCCAGTTCGAAAGCGGGGTCGGCACGCTGGGAGCACTGCTGCTCGCCGGCATTGTCGATGGCACGGGGCCAAAGCGCATGGGCAACCGCTCGGCGAGCGCGGCGCCGCAGGGCTGCTATCCCTGCTCCGGCGAGGATCAATGGTGCGCGATATCCGTCGAGAGCGACGAGCACTGGCGTTCGCTGGCCCAATGCATTGGCGACCCCGACCTGATGAAGGACGAGCGGTTCGAGACGGTGACCGGCCGCTTGCGCCATCACGACGAGATCGACCGCTGGATTGAGGCATGGACCAGGTCCCGCACGCCGAATGAAGCGGAAAAGGAGCTGAAGGCGATTGGCGTTCCGGCACAACATATGCGCCGTGTAAATGAGATCCTGCCCCCCAATGAGGACAGCATTTTTCGGTTGCGGCCCGGCAAGCCGCGGCCGACCCTGCTGAGCGGCCTGCCGTTCTCTTTCGCGCCGCATAACAAGCAGACCTTCGGGGAGGCCCCTCGGCTCGGCGAGCATACCGAGTGGGGCCTGAAGAGCTGGCTTGGACTGGACGATTCCGGAATCGTCCGGCTGCGGGAAGCCGGAGCGCTTGCTTGAGCGAGACCATTCAAGCCGCCGATGTCGAGGCGGTGATCAACCAGGAGGTGCGCAGCTGGATCGGACGCACCAGCGACCTCATTCCGCTGCCCGAAGAGGTGAGCGCCTCGGATGTTCGCCGCTATGTGGAGGCGACCGGTGATTGCAATCCGCTTTGGCTCGATGACGCAGCAGCGCGTGCCGCCGGCTATCGCGGCCGCATACTGCCGCCCATGCTGGTGGTCGATCTGGTCTGGCGCCTCAAGAGCACCGACGCCGGGCGCATGACCGACCGCGTGCCGCTGCCGGCGAATTATATGGACACGCGCAATGTCGAGAGTGACATGGAATGGCTAGAGCCAGTTTATGTCGGTGACCGGATTTTCATTCGCCACCGCATCCGCGACATCACCGCTCGATGTGGCCGGCGTGGCCTTGGCGTCTACATTACCCGCGAGACCGAATATCTCAACGGCGACGGCCGCCTCGTCGCACGGGTCTCGCAGACGGTGGCGCGCTTCCCCGCGGCTGCCATGGAGAAAAAGTGAATGGCCTTTATCGTCGATCTCACGCGCCTGTCGGCGAGCTACGCCACGCGGTTGTTGGCAGAGGCCGGTCACCGCGTGGTGCGCGTCGAGCCCCCTGACGGCGACGATGTCCGCCGCGCGGCGCCGTCCCTGCGGCAGACTTGTGACCGCGAGCACGGAGCTTTTCATCAGTTTCTGAACTCCGGCAAAGAAAGCGTCGTGCTCGAGGCGGACACCGCCGCGGGCGGGGAGGCGCTGCGCGGGATCGTGCACGCCGCCGACTGCGTGATTGTCACCCAGCCGTTCTGTCGGGGTGCCGCATGGTTCTTCGACGCCAATCCCAAGCTTGCGCTGGTCGAGGTCGACGATCCAGGCAATGAGCTCTGCGCTTATGCCGAAAGCGGGCTGCTTTCCCTGACCGGACACCCAGGAAAGACACCGGTGCTGCTCGGCGGACACGCTTCGCTGCCGATCATCGGGCTTTACGCCGCGGTGGCCGCTTCGAGCGCCATTATGTGCGCGGAGCTCGAAGGCGATGCCCAGCATGTGAAGGTCTCTGCCAGGCAGTGCCTGGAGTCGCTTGTCGAGCAGGCGCTCCTGACTTATCACACCACCGGCGAGGTGCCGGAACGCCGCGGCCTCCTTGGCATGATTACCGCCGTGTCGGGCGCGTTTCCCTGTGCCGACGGATACTGGATGGTATCGGTACCCAATGATCTCAAGAACTGGAACCAGCTCATGGAGTGGATGGACGACCCGGTGCTGCGCGCAGACCCGACGCTGGCCGAAGGCAGCAGGCGTCAACAGCAGCGCGATTTCATTCTCGATCGACTCGCCGCCTGGTCTACGCATCACAAAAAGGAAGACCTGGTCATCGGGGCGCAGAAGCGGCGCGTGCCGGCCTCCCCCGTCGCGACAATCCTCGAGCTCGCGCGCGATCCGCAACTTACCGCGCGCGCCTTCCTGCAGCAGATGCAGCATCCGCTCTTGGGCGAGATCACCTTCCCGATGGGGGCGACCGCACCGGCGATGGGCGTCAAACTCACGCCGGCGCCGATGCTTGGCCAGCATACCGCGGCCGTGCTGGCCGAGATCGGCTATGCGCAGGCCGAGGTGGAGGCACTGGTGGAGAGCGGCGCCGCATGAGCTTCGCCGGATGCAAGATCGGTGACGAGCTCGTGAGTGCGGAATTCGGGCCGCTCAACATTGTCGATACGGTCCGCTGGGCCGGCGTGCAGGAGAATGTCGAGCGCCTGCATTTCGATCGCGAATTCGCACGTGAGAAAAGTCGGCTCAGGAGCTTCATCGCCAGCGGCGGCTATCGGCAGGCGCTGCTCGCCCGCGCGCTGACCGACCGCATCGGCGCGCGCGGCCGGCTGCTCAAGCTGCGCGTGCGGCACACCGCCCCGACTTTCGAAGGCGATATGCTGCACTACTCGGCACGCGTGACCGACATTGCGCGACACAAGGACGGCAACGCGATCACGTGTGACGTCGAAGGCAAGAACCAGCAGGACGAGCAGGTGCTCGCTGGAAGTTGTGTGGTGCTGGTGCCGAGCGCGGATGCACCCGGCTAGATGCATCAATCCCTCCACGCGATGACCGGCCTTGTGCCGGTCATCCACGTCTTTGGTCTGTTGAGAACGATGAAGACCCGGATGCCCGCGACACCGGCGCGTTCATGCGCGTCTTCGACGCGCTATGCGCGGGCATGACGAACCACCGCTACATCCCCAGCAGCGCGCGCCGGTGGTAGGACAGATCGATGTATCTGCCGGGATCGGCGTTAGGATCGCCGCCTTCCAGCTCTGCGCGAAGCTTGAGAGTATTCTTGAATCCGACCATGTCGAAGCTCGCGTCCTTGGCGAGTCCGCCGTTCGGCCCGACCTCGAGCTCGACCACCTGCGCGGCAAGATCGGTTTCGATCTTCAGGTGCTTCGCCATGATTGCTACCAGCTCCCTTCTGTTCGCGGGATCGCTGCCCCAGCGATAACCCTCGATGATGGCTTGCAGGTATTTCATCAGCGCTTCCGCGTTGGCCTGCGCCCACGCCCGCAGCACCCAATGACCGTCGGCAAGATAAGGACCAATCACATCGGTGCCCATGCCGAAACTGACAAAGCCCGCGCGCTTGGCAATGCTGCTGCACGGTGGATTCATCATCGCCGCCACGAGCGTCTGATCCAAGCGCATGGCATTAAGCCGGAACGAGCAGGCGCCGGCAGGGTGAATGCCGTATTCGCCTTTCTTGATGCCGTTCAGATCGAGCATCTTGTAAAGGATGAGCGCAAAGGCGGTGTTCGGCGCATCGACCACCACGGCCTTGCCGCGGATGTCGGCATAGGACTTGATCTCCGGGCGGACGATCAGCTCGTTCAGTCCGGTGCTGCCGCCCGATACGATCACCACGTCGGCCTTGGCCGCATCGACCAACGCCAGCGCATTATCGACGCCGGCTTGGGCAATGTCGAAGCTGCCTTTGACCAGGCCGTCGCGCTGCGCCTGCGAATTCGGCGTGACCTGGATCTCAATCGCCAGCCCGCGCTTGCCGAAGAAGCCTTTCTCCTGCGCGGCATATAGCGGCAGATTCTGCGGGCTCGGGAACACATTCACCCGCAGCCTAGCTTCCTGCGCATTCCCCAGCGATGCCGTGACCACCATTGCAAGCAGGAGGCAAGGCCACACCACGACTGCGCCACTCATCACGCCTCCTTTCAGCTCACGTCATCGCGGGCATAGCGCGTCGAAGACGCGTGAACGCGCCAGTGTCCCGGAAATCCACGTTTTGGTTCTAAGCCGCAATGAAAGACATAAAGCCTGGCATGACAAGTCACAAGAGGCGTGCGCATGCTCGGCAATGTAGTTGAGGTCGATCCCGAGCGGGTATTCGAGGACGTCTCGACGGAATTCTCGCTGCCCAAGTTTTCATCGGCAGGCGCACAAATCTGGGCCGATTGGCCGCGCGCAGGACGGGCAGTTCGCCCGTGACCGCGCGTGAACGCAATGGTACCGTCGTGAGGGGAAAAACCCTCGCTCAACAGGAAAGGAGGCGGGACCAAATGATGAAAATCCTGAAATTTCTGCTCGCAATGACTGTGGCTCTCGTTGCATTCGGCAGTGCCGGAGGCGTCCAGGCGCAGACGAAGCTGCGATTCATCCTCGACTGGAAATATCAGGCGCAGATGGGGATGTATTTCCTTGCCGCCGATCGCGGTTACTTCAGGGACGAGGGCCTCGAGGTCGCATTCGACCAGGGAGAGGGCGCAGGCGCCGCAGCTCCCAAGATCGCCAGCGGCGCCTATGACATCGGGTTTGGCAGCCTAGACTCCGTCATCAGCTTGCAGGCGATCCGGCCGGCCGAAGCACCGGTCGCCGTGTTCCAGACCTACAGCCGGTCACCGTTCGTGATCGCGGTGAAGAGCGAGAGCCCGATTAAAGTGGCCAAGGACCTCGAGGGCAGGACCATCGGGGGTCCTATTTTCGACGGTGCTCTGAAACTCTTTCCCGCCTTTGCCAAGATTGCGAAGATTGACGCCTCCAAGGTGACCGTCACCAACATGGCGCCCAATCTGCGCGCGCAGATGCTCATGCGCGATCAGATCGAAGGCGCCTTTGCCTTCTATACCGGCATCTACATGGACACCAAGCTATTGGGCGCCCACCCGCAGAAGGACCTCCGCTTCATCAAGTACGAAGATTATGGGATGGACCTTTATTCCAACACCATCATCATCTCGAAAAATTTGATTACGCAAAATCCGAATGCCGTGAAAGGCTTTCTGCGCGCGCTCAATCGCGGCCTGAAGGACGCCAATGCTGACCGTGACGCTGGGCTTGACGCCGTGCTCAAGCGCGAGCCGCTGCTGAACCGGGCCATCGAGCGTGAGCGCCTCGATTTGATGTTCGATTTCGACATGAGCACGCCCGAGGTGAAGGAGATCGGTGTCGGCGACGTGGTCGATGCCCGGCTCGAGCGCAATATCCGTATCATCACCGAGGCGCAGAGCCTGCCTCGCGCGCCGGCGCCGAGCGAGGTGTTCAACCGCAGCTTCCTGCCGCCGCTCGCCGAGCGGCCCAAGCAAATGTGAAGCCGGCGCCCGACGCATGTTGATGGCCGTCCGCGGGCAGAACGCGCAGTCCGCAACACCGCCTTCAGACCTGACTGGCGGCGCCGAGCACGTTGCGGAGCCGCACATCCGGCTAGACGACGTGACGATGCAATATGGCGCGGCGCCCGATGCGGTGCTGGCGCTGCAGGCGACGAACCTGGAAATCGGCCGCGGCGAGTTCGTTGCCCTCGTCGGGCCGAGCGGCTGCGGCAAGTCGACCATTCTCAGGCTTGTCGGCGGATTGCTGCGCTCGACCTCCGGCAAGGTCGAGATCGGCGCGCCCGGCGGCGACGTGCGCATCGGCATGGCCTTTCAGAATCCGACGCTGCTGCCCTGGCTCACCATTCTGCAGAACGTGATGCTGCCGCTGAAAATCGTCGAGCCGTTCCGGTACGAATTTCGCGCCAAGCGCAACGGCGAATTTCGTGCTCGCGGCGAGCAGTTGCTGCACCAGGTCGGGTTATCGGGCTTCAGCCAGAGTTACCCGTGGCAGCTGTCCGGTGGGATGCTGCAGCGCGCGTCCCTGTGCCGCGCGCTAATCCACAATCCCAGCCTGCTGCTTCTCGACGAGCCATTCGCGGCGCTCGATCAATTTTCCCGCGAGGAGCTCTGGAGCGTCCTGCAGGAGCTGTGGATGACCCATCGCCCCACCATCCTGATGGTCACCCACGACTTCCGGGAGGCGGTCTTCCTCGCTACCCGGCTGTGCATCATGCGGCCACGCCCCGGGCGCATTATCGAACATACGAGCGTGCCGTTTGCGCGCCCGCGCACCCTGCGGGTAACCTACGAACCCAAATTCATCGAGCTCATCCATGGCGCCCGCATGCGCATCGACGAAGGCCGCAGCATGGACGCACGGCAATGAGCACGCTGGCGCAGAAATTCGGCTCGCTGATGTTCATGCTGCTGTTTTTCGTAGTATGGGAGGCGGGGTGCTATGCGTTCGGCGTGAGCGAGCTCGTGCTGCCGCGGCCGAGCAGCATTTTGCATGCGCTTTATCTCAAAGGAGCGGCAATCTGGCCGCATGCGCTGGCGACATTCACGACCACTTTCGTCGGGTTCGTCGCCGGCGTGGTCGCCGGCGTCATACTTGGCGTCGTGATCGGTGCGTCAAAGCTCGTCTATGACGCACTCTATCCGACGCTGGTCGGCTTTTCATCCATTCCCAAGGTCGCGCTGGTGCCGATCCTGGTGCTCTGGTTCGGCGCTGGTGCCTGGCCCGCCATTCTCACGGCCATGTCCATGAGCCTGTTCCCGGTCGTCGTGAATGTTGCAACCGGGCTGGCCACCATCGAGCCCGAGCTCAAGGAGATCATGCACGTGCTCAAGGCCAGGCCCTTCGATATTCTGTGGAATATCAGCCTGCCGCGTTCGCTGCCTTATCTGTTTGCCTCCCTCAAGGTTGCCATTACGCTCGCGTTCGTCGGCGCGGTCGTGTCGGAAACCGTCGCCTCCAACAAGGGTATCGGCAACATGATGATGATCGCGAGCTCGAACTTCGACGTGCCGCTTACCTTCGCCGGCCTGCTGGTGCTCGCCGCCATGGGAGTGGCGTTCTATGCCATCTTCGCCGTGCTGGAGAGGCGCTTCACCCGCTGGGCTCACCGTGGCGCGCAGGCCTGAGTCGCTATTTTTTGAGCGGAAAGAGCCGCAAGTAGTCCAGCGTCTCGCCGTCGGTGACCACGTCCGCGTATTTCTGGTCCATGTCGAATAGGTTCGCCTCCATGACCGCCGGCGTGCGATCCGCCACCCCCTCGCGCACCACCATGCAGCGGATGTCGCGCATGAAGGCATCGGTGACGGTGGCGCGCACGCAGCCGCTCACGCTCGTGCCGCAAACGATCAGTGTATCGATGCGCAGCGAGTTAAGAAATACTTCAAAATCGGTGCGGAAAAACGCGCTCGGGCGCCACTTGCGAATGACATGGTCGCCCGGCTGCGGCGCCAGTTCGGGAACGATCTCGGCCCCTTTAGTCCCGACGATCTGCACTTTGCCGTCGCCGTGGGAGCGCATTTTCAGCCGCCACAGGCCGGCGCTCGATCCATCCGTTGTAACGAGGCCCTGCGTGTAGAACACCGGGATGCGGCGCGCCCGCGCTGCCGCGCACAGCCGCCGGATCGGCTCGAACGTCGCGCCGATGGACGGCCACAGCGTGGTCGGCGCATCCGGGTCGCAGAAGTCGTGCTGCATGTCGATCACGAGCATCGCAGGGCGCTCGCCGAATCCGATGCGCTGGCCCATGCCCTGGGCGCGGTAGAGCGTCTCGGAAGCCTGATCGGCTTTGCTCATGGGATCGCCGTCTCGTTCTTGTTGCCGGTGAGAGCCGCGCTCCAACTACCGGCGATCACGCTGGGCGGCAAGTCGAAGCAGTAATTGGCGAAATGGACCGCGCGAGTATACAGACGCTATGGCGCCGCGGATGCTGGACGCAATGGCCAAGCGCTTGCGCAAGAAGCGTCCATCGATCGGTGGAAAGCAATAGTGCGTGGATTATCTGTGCCCATGCAAGGGGTGTTTGGTCCGCTCAGAGCCCAAAATTCCGGGTGCGCTTATACCCGTTTTCACATACCCACGGTCATTCTCGACTGGTTCGCAGGGTCCGCAGCACCTCCGACTACCGGCTGTCAGCCGAGTTCATTCGGAGCGCTCAATGCACTAAATCGCTACGCGCTAGTGGCGAGGTGCGGCTGCGCTGCGACACAATCGCATTGATGCGCCATGGCTCCTTCCCGGAGCGATCGATGGCGAGACCTTCCCAGTCTATGTCGAAAAGGTCCTGGTCCCTACGCTCCGCCCTGCGGCATCGTGATCATCGACAATCTTGGCAGTCACAAGGGCAAAGCCGTCCGCCGGCTCATTCGCGCCGTCGGCGCCAAGCTCTTGTTCCTGCCGAAATACTCACCCGACCTAAATCCGATCGAACAGGTCTTTGCCAAGCTCACCCAGTCAGCAATTCGTCGTCGAAAACCGACTAGGTGCCAGCGGTAATATCGCCACCGAAGCCGTCGTGCGGGCGCCGCCGGGCAAATACACGTTGCTCTCAGTCGGTTCGCCGCACGCGATCAGCGCGACGCTTTAGGAAAAGCTCAATTTCAATTTTGTCCACGACGTCGCGCCAGTCGCCAGCATCATTCGCGGGGGCTACGTCATCGTGGTGAACCCGTCGGTTCCAGCCAAAAAGGTCCCCGAGTTCATCACCTACGCCAAGGCCAATCCCGGCAAAATCAGCATAGGGTCGCCTAGCGTGGGAACTTCGCCCCATGTGGCAGGTGAGCTGTTCAAGATGATGGCCGGCGTCGACATGATGCATGTGCCTTATCGCGGTGCGGGACCCACGCTTGTTGGTCTGATCGCCGGACAGGTGCAGGTCAGTTTCGCCTCTATGCCCTCTTCGGTCGGATACATCAGGACCGGCAGGCTGCGAGCCCTCGCGGTGACCCCTGCGACTCGTTCGGAGGTGCTGCCCGATGTTCCGGCTGTCGGGGAATTTGTGCCTGGCTACGAGCCGAGTGGCTGGTTTGGAATCGGTGCGCCCAAGAATACGCCCTCTGAGATCATCGACAAGCTCAACAAGGAGATCAACGCTGGCCTTGCTGATCCCAAGATCAAGGCGCGGCCTGCCGACCTCGGCGGCGTCGTGCTCGCACTCTCGTCCGCCGAGTTTGGTAAGCTGATCGCGGAAGAAACCGAGAAGTGGGGCAACGTCATCCGGGCCCTCAACATCAAGGCGGAGTAACCCGCTGCCCGGCAGCATATTCATAAATCCCGTTCCGCGAACACGAGCTTGTTACGCATCATCGGCGCGACAAGCGTGACGCGTTCGCGTTCCGGCAGAAGGCGTTGCGCGGCTGCGTTGTGCAGCACAGCAAAATTGAACTGCTAACTAATGCCCGCT
>DASXAP010000089.1:0-2477 GCA_036406655.1 Xanthobacteraceae bacterium
ACCGTCACGTTCGCGCGCAGCGAGTTCGCCGATCCGCCGCAGCGCTTCGAGGCCGGCACGCCGCCGATCGGTCCCGCCGTCGGGCTCGCCGCGGCGATCGATTTCATCGAGGCGGTCGGCTGGCAGCGGATCGCAGCGCACGATCGCGCGCTGACAGCCTATGCGCTCGAGCGCCTGCGGGAGATTCCGGGTGTCCGTCCCGTCGGCATGCCCAAGGACCGCATCGGCATCGTCTCCTGCACCCTCGACGGCGTGCACCCACACGATGTCGGCTCCCTGCTGGGCGAACGCGGGGTTTGCGTGCGCACCGGCCATCATTGCGCACAGCCGCTGATGGATCATCTGGGGCTGCCAGGGACCGTGCGCGCGTCCTTCGGCGTCCACAATGAGCCAGCGGATATCGATCGGCTCGTGGATGCGCTGGTGGCAGCGCGACAAATCCTCACACGGTGAGGACGGGCGCGCCCCTTGAACAGCCGGGCAGTTCGCGGCACAAAGTCACGATTGGCGAGATCGAGGCAGACCATGATCGTTTGCATACCCGACGTCCTGACCGGGGAGGAGATCAAGAAGCTGCGTGCAGAAGCGGCCCTCCTCCCGTTCGTGCCCGGCACGGAGACCGCCGGCGGTCGCGCGCGACGGGTCAAGAACAACGAGCAGGTCTCGCAGAAGGCCGACGAGCGGAAGGCGCTGCATGAGATCGTGATCGCGGCCCTCTCCCGCAGCAAGGAGTTCCAACGCGTCACCCTGTCCAAGCGGATCCGCCCACCCCTCATCAGCCGCTATCGGGCGGGCATGGCCTACGGCAGGCACGTCGACAATGCCCTGATGGGGCCGAAGGCGGCGCGCGAGCGTTCGGACGTGTCGGTCACTGTCTTCATCAGCGACATCGATGAATATGACGGCGGCGAGCTCATCATCCACGGCGCCTTCGGCATGCAGGAAGTGAAGCTGCCGAGCGGGTCGGTCGTCGCCTACCCCTCCTCCAGCCTGCACGAAGTGACCGAGGTCACGCGCGGCGAGCGCCTGGTTGCCGTCACCTGGGTGCAATCCTACGTGCGCGACGACCGCCAGCGCGAGATCCTTGCCCATCTCGCCCAGGTGAAGGACAAGATGAACGAGATCGCGCCCGACCTCGAAGAGACGGACCTTGTCCACCACAGCTACACCAACCTGCTGCGCATGTGGGCAGAGACCTAAGAGCTTGCGTACCCTACGCAGCGCCCGTCGCCTACTCTCATTCCGTCACCCCGGCCAAGCGTAGCCGAGCCGGGGTCCACGCGTCCATCGCACGAGCGACTGCGGAATGGATCCCGGCTCAAGGCCGGGATGACGATTGGAAAAAACGCTCCAATGTGCTCGTCCATCTTAGCTACGCGTCCGAGAACGCACCCTCGAAGAACTGCGCAACGCGCCTGAACAGGATCTCGCGGTTGCTGGCGCGGTAGATGCCATGCCCTTCGTTGTCGAAGGTCAAAAGCTCATATGGGATGCCGGCGCGGTCGAGGTCGCGCACCGCGGCCCTGGTGTTCTCCGGCGAGACGTTGCTGTCTTTCATGCCGTGCACGATGAGCAGCCGGCCCTTGATGCGGTCGATGAAGTTCGCGGGCGAGGCGTTGAAGTAGCGCTCCGGCTGCTCGCCGGGCGTGCCGCCCATCATCTCCTCGCTGTAGGCGCGGCCGTGCGGCATGCCGGTCTCGTCGTAGTCTGTAGCCAGCTGGTACATGCCGCAGATCGGCACCGCGGCGTTCACCAGGTCGGCGGACCTGGTGATCTGGCACCAGGATGAATAGCCGCCATAGGAAAGGCCGACGATGCCGATGCGCCCGCGCCTGCCCTTGCCCGCTGCCACCAGGCTCTCGAGCCCGGCGCGGATGTCGGCCTGCTCGCGGCCGCCCCAGCCGTCTTCCTTGATCGCTTCGCGGAAGGCACGGCCATAGCCCGTCGAGCCGCGGTAGTTGGGATCGAGCACGGTGAAACCGGCGGCCACCAGGAACTGGACCGAGCCGTTGACCCAGTCCTCGCTATGCCAGGTCGGACCGCCGTGGACATGGGCGATCAGGCCACGGCTCTCGCCTTTTGGCTCATACAGCCAACCGGCGATCTCGGTGCCGTCCACGGAGCGCCAGCGATGGGGCTTTGCCGCTGTGAACCGCATGCCGGGCCGCGCGATGTGATCGCGGGTCCGGGAGACGTCGTTCATCACGCCGGTGACCGGATCGACCCGCACCAGCTCGTGCGGTGCGCGCGAGGAATAGCGCTCGCACAGCCATGGGCCCGCCGGGAGCTGCGCGATAGGCAAGAGGCTATGATCCGGCGTCGCGATCGGCCGCTCCGCACCGCTCTTGAGCTCCAGCAGCGTGGCGTGCAGCGCGCCCTGGCGGAAGTCGAGGATCGCAGCGGCTTTGCCGTCCGCTCCGGCGATCGCGTCATCGATCGATCGTTCCGGATCGTCGACCAGCCAGCGCAGCTCGAGA
>DASXAP010000090.1:0-57650 GCA_036406655.1 Xanthobacteraceae bacterium
GGGCGGCGACGAGCACAGGTAGAGCCGCCAGCCGAGCTCGACGATGTTGTCGAGCCACTCGTCCTCGGAGGCCGTGCTCACCAGGATCCTGTCGCCGGCAAGCCGCGTCAGCCGGGCATACATGTCGCGCGGCACGCTGTACTTGATGGCGACCACGTTCGGCAGCTCGGCGATGCGCGCGCACAGCTCGGGACTCATCAGGTAGCCCGAATCCGGATGGCTCCACAGCGCGATGCCGATATCCACCTGCTCGCCGATGTAGCGGTAGTACTCGTGCAGCGTCTCGTCCTGCCGGTGCAGGAAGTGCAATACCGGCGCATGCACCACGATGTAGTCCGAGCCGATCGCCTTGGCGTGCCGGGCAAGCTCGAGCACGGTGTCCAGATTCTGGTCGGAGCACGACATGATGGTGCGCTCGCCGCCGATCTCAGCGGCGGCGATCTCGAACAGCCGCTTCCGCTCGGCGACCGACATGGCGTAGAACTCGCCTTGCTTGCCGCCGACGAACACGCCGTCGATGCCGAGATCGTCCACCCAGTGCCGCAGATTGCGGCGAAAGCCACCTTCGTCGATCGAGAGATCGGGCAGCAGCGGCGTCTGCGCGGCCGCCCACAGCCCTTTGAAGTGCTCGCGGGCGTAGGCCTTGGCCTCGACTCGGGTGTAGCGCACGGCGCTTGCGCCCGCAGCAGCCCCGGCTAGGCCGCCTTCACCCTGCTCGCGGGGACGACATCCTTGACCGCGCCCCTCCAGCCGTTCGCGCTCACATCGAACACGATCCCTTCCGGAGTCTTGTACTTGACCTCATAGAACACGTTGGGGTCGTGCTCGAAGCGACCGGTCATGTAGGTGCCGCCCGCTCCCTTGATGTCCCGGTCCGCCTGCTCCGTATTGTCCACCCACATGCCGAAATGGATCAGTCCTTCGTAGCCCTTCTGGCTCTCGAAGCCGGGCACCGGCTCCTCGCCGAAATCGAGCAGCGCGACGTTCATCACCCCGTCCGTGAGGTACACCCCGCGCATGGCGCTCCCGGCGCGGGTCATTCCGAAAGCCTTCTCGAAGAATTGTGCGGCCTTCTCCGGATTCTTCACGGCGATGGCGATATGACGGAGCTTGGCGGGCATTGGCATTCTCCTGTCCGGCTGCGTGGCAAGCGGCTCCTCGGAGCGCGTCGCCGAGGCAGGCAGCCTATTATGCCGACAACGGACAGGCAATCGGGAGGAGCGGCGACCGGCTCCATCCGGAGCACTAGGAATCAGCCGTATCGAATTCGAAGCGGTAATGATCGCCGTCGCGGCGCACGCGGCCGCCGGTCGGGCTCGGAAAATGCGCAGGAAATATCAGCAGCTCGCTGTCACAGTGCCGGGCGAGAAATCGGCGTCTTGTCTGGCGCGCCATTTCCGGGTCGACGCAGAAACGGGTGCTCCAGTCGGGGTACCGCAGCTGCAGCGGCGTATGCAGCAGATCCCCGCTCAGCACCGCCTCGCGTCCGCCACCCGACAGCCGGACCACGAAATGTCCGGGCGTGTGACCGTGCGCCGGCTCGATCTCGACGCAGTCGGAGAGCACGTGACGGTCCTCGATCATGTCGGCCTGGCCCCGCTCGACGATGGGAAGCAGGCTGTCGGAGATGAAGTCGCCGGTGCGATCGAGGCTCTTGATGCCGGCTTCGGAGCGCCAATAGGCCCACTCCCGGCGCGAGACCAGATAGCGGGCGTTGGGAAAGGTCGGCACCCACCGGCCATTCTCGAGCCGCGTGTTCCAGCCGACATGATCGACATGAAGATGCGAGCACATCACGATGTCGACGTCCTGCGGGCCAACTCCGGCGGCGCGAAGGGCTGCCAGCCAATTCCACTGACGCTGGTGAAAGAACGGACGCCGCCGCTGCTTGTGGTTGCCGCCGCAGGCATCGAGCAGAATGGTTCTGCCGCCGCTGCGGATGAGGAAGCTCTGGATGGTGATCACCAGCGCCCGCGCCGAGGGATCGTAAAAGCGCGGCGCCAGCCACGACATGTTCTCGTCGAGCTGCGCCTGCGTGCAGTCGGGCAGAACCTCGAACGGCGAGAGCAAAGGCCCCTCGGATTCGACGATCCGGGTGAGCACGGTGTCGCCAAAGCGCCACGACCGCGGGCGAGCCGCAAGACCCGCCTCGCTCGCTGCAATGGTGGGCGAGCTCAAGGAGCCCCTCCGCGCAGCGAGCGCGACAGCTTCATCGCGCTGCTTCGGCCGGCCCCACAAACGCCGGCCCGCATGCGCCTCCTCCCACTATGCATCGAGCTCCCTGAAGTAGCGATAGATGCCCCATTGGCTGAACGCGATCCGCCGATCGGAGCCGAGATAGGCGGCGATGCGCTTGCGCTTGCCCACGCGCTCGTGCAGCTCGACGAGCCGCGGCACCTTCCGCTCGAACCGCCGCATGCGCTTGGGAAAGGCGTAGCGCAGCCCCTCCACGATCTGGAACAGCGACAGGTCCACGTAGCTGAGGCGGCGGCCGAGCACGTAGGGCCCGCCGCTTTTCCCGAGGATGCGCTCGAAATAGCCGAGAAATTTCGGAACCCGATAGCGCCAGAAATCCCCGGTTCGTCGCTTCGCCGCCGGACGCTGCTCCTCGTAATAGAGCCAGCCCGATACCGGATGATGGGTGTCGTGGATCTCGACCACGAGGTCGGAGATGGTGAGCTGCAGCTGGTGCAGCCACAACCTCGTCGCCTCGTCGCGCGGCGCCAGCCCCAGCGGTGGACCGAGATAAAGCAGGATGTTGGCGGTCTGGGCGATGATCAGCCTGCCCGCCTTGAGGAACGGCGGAGCGTAGGGCGGCCGTGGGATTCCTCTGCCGTCGAGCAGGCGGGTCACCGCTGCAAGCCCGCGGCGGCCACGCCGGGCCACGTCGACATAGTCGGCGCCGGCCTCCTCCAGCGCCAGGCGGATGAATTCGCCCCGACCCTGGATGGTCGGCCAGTAGTAGAGCTCGTAACGACTCATCTCGTTCGACCGCCCGCAGACCTGCTTCGCGCCGCCGGCGCGGGCGCCTACCCTATCATTGCCGGCCGCTCTTTCCATCGTCCCGGGCCGGTGTAGAGTGCGCGGACAGCACGGAGGAAGAGCCATGCCGATCGCAAACGTGCGCGGAGCAAGCCTGAACTACGAGGTGCTCGGGACCCACGGCCCGTGGATCGCGCTGTCGCCGGGCGGCCGGCGTTCCCTCGACGGCGTGAAATCGCTGGCGCAGCACACGGCCGCGGCCGGCTATCGCGTGCTGATCCACGACCGGCGGAACTGCGGGCTGTCCGACATCGTGATCGGCGGCGACGCCTCGGAATACGAGATCTGGGCGGAGGATCTGCACGAGCTGCTGCGCCAGCTCGACGCGCTTCCGGCGGTGGTCGGCGGCGGCTCGTCGGGCTGCCGCCTGTCGCTCCTGTTCGCGCTCAAGTATCCGCGACAGGTGCGCGCCCTGTTGTTGTGGCGCGTCACCGGCGGGGCGTTCGCCGCGGCGCGCCTGACCGAGAACTACTACGACAAGTACATCCGCGCGGCGCAGGACGGCGGAATGGCGGCAGTGTGCGAGCTCGAGCATTTCAAGGAGCGAATCGAGGCGAGGCCTGCCAATCGGGCGGTGCTGATGGCGATGAATCCCCAGAGCTTCATCGCCGCGATGCAGCGCTGGCGCGAGCAGTTCGCCAGGGGCGCCGAGCTGCCGGTGATCGGGGCGAGCGAGCGCGACCTCAACTCCATCAAGGCGCCGACCTGCATCATCCCCGGCAACGACAAGACCCATAACCACGCCGTCGGCGAGGCTGCCCACCGCATGATCCCCGGCAGCGAGCTGTTCGACCTGTTTCCCGGCGATCTCGACGTCGACCTCGTGCCGCCCGAGGACTGGGCGCCCAAGGAAGCCGAGATGGCCGTGGTCTTTGCCGCGTTTCTGCAGCGCGCCCAGGCCAAGGCAGCGTGAGCTCGCGCCGACCCGTGGGCGATATCATCCGCTCTCCCTTCCTCGTCGGTCCTTTCTGGACAACTTGCCGACGGCAAGCGCCCGCGCACGACGTGCTCGGAGACGAGGAGAAGAGCTTTCGGTGGCATGGAGGACAGGTGATGCGCAACGCACCACTGGTGACAATGGTCGTGGCCGCCCTGCTTGCTGCTGCCCCATTCGCATCGGCGCAGCCGGCAGCGGACTTTCCCGACGGACCCGGCAAGACGATTTTCGTGGCCACCTGCGGCGGCTGCCACGACATCAACCGCGCCCGCGCCGGCTATACTCCAGAGGGCTGGCGCACGGTCATGCGCATGATGGTCAACTTCGGCGTCGGGGTTTCCGCGGATCAAGTGACCACGCTGACGGAGTACCTGATCAAGAGCTTCCCCGAGCGCCCGCGTCCCGCCGCCAATCTCGTCGGCGGCCCGGTGCAGGCCTCGATCAGGCTCTGGGACGTGCCGACCCCGGGCTCGCGTCCGCACGACCCGCTGGCGGCGCGGGACGGCAGCATCTGGTACACGGGGCAGACGAGCAACAAGCTCGGCCGCCTCGACCCGCGCACCGGCACGATCAAGGAATACGTGCTCAAGTCGCCGCAGACCGGCCCGCATGGGCTCGTCGAGGACAGCGACGGCAACATCTGGTTCACCGGCAACCACGCAGGCTTGATCGGCAAGCTCGATCCGAAGACCGGCGAGGTGACGGAGCACCGGATGCCCGAGGCGGCGGCAAAGGACCCGCACACGCTCGCGCTCGATCAAGGCGGCAGGGTCTGGTTCACGGCGCAGAACGCCAACAAGATCGGGCGCCTCGATCCGAGAACGGGCGAGATCAAGCTGGTCAGTCCGTCGACGGCGGGGGCGCGCCCCTACGGATTGCGCATCAACTCCAGGGGCGTTCCGGTCGTCGTGCTGTTCGGCACCAACAAGATTGCCGCCGTGGACCCGCAGACGATGGCGATCACGGAATACAGCCTCCCGAGCAGCGCCAGCCGGCCGCGGCGGCTCGCGCTCGCGGGCGACAGCGTGGTCTGGTATGCCGACTTCTCCCGTGGCTATCTCGGCCGGCTCGACCTCGCGACGGGCGCTCACCGCGAGTGGCTCTCGCCAAGCGGAGCCAAATCGGAGCCCTACGGCATCGTGCTCGCCAAAGGCGCGCTCTGGTACAACGAATCGGGCGCCAAGCCGAATACCATCGTGCGTTTCGACCCGATGACCGAGAAATTCCAGAGCTGGGCGATCCCCGGGGGCGGCGACATCGTCCGCAACATGGATGTCGACCGCGACGGCAATCCGGTCACCGCCAACAGCCTGGTCAACCAGGTGGGATTGGTGGAGGTGAAATGACGGCGGAGCGGCCGCCCGCTGCGTCCTCCGTCACCTGCTGCTCGGCACCTCGACCGGCGCGCAATTGCGCCGTCCCTGCGCGGCGCAATTGTCGATCGCGCGCTGCTCCAGCATCGCGCTGACGAGCCAGATGCCCGCCCCGATCATGACGAGGAAGAATACCAGGAGGACCACGTTGCCCAGGCGGCGGTCGCGGTCGCTCTCGCCGATATCAGAATGATCCGGCCGCTCCATCTTCAGGATGTCGGATGGCAGAGCTCGGATGCCAGATGTTGGAGATCAAATATGCACATGGCTTGCGCCAGACGCCATGTCCGAGATCTTCCCCCGACCTCTGACCTCTGACCTCTGACATCTGACCTCTGACATCTGCCTCAGGCGCCCGCTGCCCGGGCCTCTCCGCCCATCGTCTCCTTCACCGTGGTGACGAGCTGCTTGAGCGTGAACGGCTTGGGCAGGAAATTGAACCGCCCATGGTCCGGCAGATTCCTGTCAAAGGCATCCTCGGCGTAGCCCGAAACGAAAATGATCTTGATCTCGGGGTTGCGCTTCTTCAGCTCCTTCATCAGCGTCGGCCCGTCCATTTCCGGCATCACCACGTCGGAGATGACGAGATCGACGCGCCCATCCCGCTTCTCGAGCTCCTCGAGCGCCTCCACGCCGTTGCCGGCCTCGATCACGGTGTAACCGCGCGACTGCAGCCCGCGGGCATTAAGCGCCCGCAAGTCCTCCTCGTCCTCGACCAGCAGGATCGTGCCCTGCCCGGTTAGATCGGTCGTCGCGCTGCGCGCCATCTCGTCGGCCGCCGACAGGGCGCCTGCGATCGCCGGGGCCGTCGTCTCCGGCAGCTCCGGCGCCCGCACGTCGTCGGCGGCCGGAATGTAGCGGGGAATGAAGATGCGGAAGGTCGCCCCCTTGCCGACCTCCGAGTCGACGTAGATGAAGCCGCCGGTCTGCTTGACAACGCCGTAGACGGTGGACAATCCGAGCCCGGTGCCCTTGCCGATGTCCTTGGTGGTGTAGAAGGGATCGAAGATCTTGTCGATGATCTCCGGCGCAATCCCGGTGCCGGTGTCCTCCACCTCCACCAGCACGTATTCGCCGACCGGCATGCCCTTGCACTTGCCGCGCGTTGCATCGTCAGCCCCGCTGTTGGAGGTCCGCAGCGTGAGCTTGCCGCCGAGCGGCATGGCATCGCGGGCATTGACCGCCAGATTGATGATCACCTGCTCGAACTGGGCGATATCAACCTTCACCGGCCAGATGTCGCGTCCGTGCACTACGTCCAGCTTGATGTTTTCTCCCAGCAGCCGGCGCAACACGACTATCGCGAGATCTTCCAGCGAATCGCGCAGGTTCACCACCTGCGGACGCATGGTCTGCTTGCGCGAGAAGGCGAGCAGCTGGCGGACCAGCGTCGCCGCACGATTGCTGGTCTGCTTGATCTGCATGATGTCCTGGAAGGAAGGGTCGGTCGGCTTGTGGGCGTTGAGGAGGAAGTCGGTGGCAATGGTGATGACGTTGAGGAGATTGTTGAAGTCATGGGCGATATTGCCGGCGAGACGGCCGATCGTCTCCATCTTCTGCTGCTGGTTGAGCTGGGTTTCGAGCGTGCGCTGCTGGGTCGTTTCCAGCGCATAGACGATCGCCGCCTCGCGCTCGTGCTCGCCCTCCTCCCGGATTGGGGTGACGAAGAAGCTCGCAAACCGCTCGCCTGGCCCGGCGAGCGCGGCATCCACCGGAGCGATGCCGCCCTGGCCGTCCGCAGCCTTGCGGATCGCGGCCTCGAGCATCCCGCGGTCCCGCTCGACCACGACCGCGAGGATCGATCTGTCGCCGGTGCCCTCGCCTTTGAGCACGGGGTTGAAGAGCCGTGCGAAACGGGCATTCGACTCGGCGATCCGTCCCCGCCTGTCGACGGTCGCGATCGCCATCGGCGTGTTCTGGAAGAAGCGCGTGAAACGAACCTCGGCGGCCCGCTGCAGATCGGTGCCGTCCTGACGCCCGCGGTTGAGAACCAGGGTTCGCGAGGGCCCGGGCGCACCGTCGGCGCCGAACGCCACCTGGTGGAACAGCCGGGCGGGCATGGTGCGACCGGTACGGGTCTTGAGGTCGATGTCCAGCGTCTCGGTCTTCACATCGCCGGGCACTGCCGCGAGCGCGCTGAGCAAGGCGGCCCCCTCGCCGGCAACAATGTCCTCGAGCTTCAGGCCGCCTGAGCCGACTCGCCCCAGGTCGTGATCGAGCCACTCGGCGAGGGTGGCATTGAGATAGACGATGTTGCCGCTGGCTTCGACAGAAAAAAAGCCGGCGGGGGCATGGTCGAGGTACTGGATGGCCTGCTGCAGGTCCTGGAACACGTTTTCTTGGCGCTGGAGCTCACGCGTCACGTCGGCGAGCGACCATACCGTCATGCGCGATTCGCGCTTCTCCTCGCCGAGCGGGCGCACCCGGATGCGCAGCCAACGTCCCGCCTCCCCCCTGTGGGCTCCGATGCGGACCTCCTCCTGGCCGCGACGGCCTTCGCGTGCGGCCTTGAGCAGCCGATAGACCGCCTCCGACATGCCGGGGTCGCCAATGAAGACGCGCTCGACCGGAGGCACGTCGCTCGCACCCTCCGCCTCGGCCAGGCTCAAGTAAGCGGAGTTCGCGTAGACCACGCGGCCGTTCGCGTCGGTGACCAGGATGCCCTCGCCGGCGCAATCCACCACCGCCTTGAGCAACGGGGTCGCGGCCGCCCGGCTCGTCGTGCGCAGGATTCCGGCGGCGAGAGCGAACAGCAGGAAGACGCCGATCATGGCGAAGACGGCCAGGAACGGAAGGATCAAAGGCTCGGCCTGGGCACGACCCATGATCAGCAGCCCCGCGCCCGCTCCGGCGAGCAGCAAAGCGAGGAGCAACACGAGACCTACGCTGCCACCGCCGTTCGCCCGGGTCCGGTCGAGCGGCGGACGGAGACTCTCGTCGAGCAGTTGCTGCTGCGTCATGACGGGCGGGAATCGCCTTCGCTGCGCGTTGTCCTGAGTGCCCTACCGGGCCTAGTGGGTCAAGGCGCCCTGCCGCGCTCGCATTGCAGGGCGACGGCGAAGTGGGTCATGCTCTACGTCTCCCCTTTGACTGGGCAGGTGCTGCCGAGCATGAGCCGCCAAGCCGGCCGAGTTGCGGATTCCCGCCATTAAACCGCCGTTTACCGAGCGATAAGCTGGGCAACGTGGGCCTGAAAAGCCGGTGACGCATCTTCCTTAATTCTTTATTAGTATGGGGGCGGCAAATATTGCCGAGTGCGTTGACCATTCGGCTCGTCCCATAGACATGCCAGCCCACCTGGGGCGCGGGGAGGTAGAATGGATCTTGACGTATCGACCCCGGTGCGAGCCCTGCTCGCGCTGATCCTGATCGTCGGCCTCATCGGATTGGTCTTCTGGCTGGTCCGCCGCTTTGGCGGGGAACGACTGGGCGCCGCCGGCGCCCGCGGCCGCCAGCCGCGGCTTGCCGTGATCGACGCGGCAACGGTCGACGGACGCCGCCGCCTGGTCCTGATCCGGCGCGACAATGTCGAGCATCTGTTGATGATCGGCGGGCCGACCGACCTCGTGGTCGAGCCCAACATCGTCCGCGCCGCAAGTGCGCCGCGCGAGGCGGCGCCGCCGCGCCCGACGGCGGCGGCCGAACCCTTGCCGCGCCCGGTGCCGCTCGGTGAAGGCACGATGTGGCCTCTGCAGCCGGAGCCGGCGCCGCGGTTGGAGCCTGTCCCACGCGCCGAGCCCGCCACGAGAGGGGAGCCGCCGCCGCGCATCGAGCCGGCGGCTCGGCCGCAACGGACCTCCCCGCCGATGGCGGAGGAACCCGCTCCGTGGCCGGCGGCGGAGGCCCAATCGGCAACGCCTGCGCCGGCACCGCCCCGCGAGCGCAGGCCGCGCGTCGGCGATTCCCTGGCCGGATTGGCGGAGGAGCTCGCGCGCGTTCCCGCGCCCGCCGAGCCTGCCCCGGTCGAGCAGCCGGTGCGGCAGGCACCGCGCCGGGAGCCTCGCGTGATACGCCCGCAAGCGGCGCCTTCGGCTGCGGCGCCGGCTCCCGCGCCGGCCGCAAGAGACGACTTCAATTCTGCCGCCGACCAGAACCTGGCGGAGATGGCGCAACGCCTCGAGGCCGCGCTCCGCCGACCGCCCAAGGGCGACGAAGCGCGCGCCCCGCAGCCGGCGGCAAGGGCTGCGCCGTCAGCCTCTGCAGCCGGCGAGGAGCAGGAGGAAGTCGCGGAGGCGGCGTCCCAGCCGGCAGCAGCGGCAGCGCCCGCGCGCGGGCCCCAGTTCACGGAGCGGCCGGCACGCAGCGACGGGCGATCGGAAGGCCGCCCGCAGCGTCCCGAAGCCAAGCCGGCGCCGCAGCGCTCGCTTTACGACAGCCTCGAACAGGAGATGGCGAGCCTGTTGGGCCGTCCGAACAACAAGCCTTGACTGCATCGGCAACCCGCCCGCCGCTTTCGTCTGACGACGGGAACGGGCGCAGTGCGGTTAATCTGCTGACGGCAGCTGTCGCCGGCGGCCCATCCCGCGGCGAGTCAATAGATCAGCATCCTCGCACGGGCAGTCCCTGCTGCAGCCAGTAGCTTTCGCGACTGCCCGGCTCTGTCGGTTGGGAAGCGGCCCGAGCCGGTTGACTTGCCCACTATCCAGCAATGCAATGGGATCGGACCCTTTCAGGAGATCGACCGATGCTGAGACTTCCTGGCCATCCGCGTTACGAGTTTTCGCCGATCATCAAACGGAAGGACTATGCCTGGCCGGGTGGCAAGCGGCTCGCCTTCTATATCGCGCTCAACATCGAGCACTTCGCCTTCGGCACCGGCATCGGGATGGACCCGAGCAACCGCAGCGGGCAGCAGACGTCGCGCAATTTTGCCTGGCGCGACTACGGCAACCGCGTAGGAAACTGGCGGCTGTTCGAGATGCTCGACGAGCTCAAGCTGCCGGCGAGCATCCTTCTCAACAGCATGGTGTGCTACCAGTACCCGGAGATCGTGGAGAAGATCAGAGCGCGAGGCGACGACGTTCTCGGTCATGGCCGAACCAATGCCGAGGTGCTGCGCGGGATGTGGGAGCACGACGAGGCGCGTGCCATCCGCGAATGCACCGAGGTCCTCGAGCAGCACGTGGGGGTGCGACCGACGGGCTGGATGGGTCCCGGCGCGCTGGAGTCGAGCGTCACACCCGACCTGCTGAAGGAGGCCGGCTATACCCACCTGCTCGATTGGCCGCTCGATGACCAGCCCGTCTGGATGAAGACGCGCTCGGGGCCGCTGCTGTCGGTACCGTATCCGATGGAGCTGAACGATGCCGGCGCGCTCGCCCACCGCGACCATACCGGCCGGCAGTTCGCCGACATGGTCGTCGATCAATTCGAGGAGCTTCTGGAGCAGTCGGAGCGCCAGCCGCTGGTGTTCGCGCTGGCCTTGCACGGGTTCATCGTCGGCCAGCCGTTCCGGTTGCGGCCGCTCCGGCAGGCGATCAAGCACTGTGTCGAGCACCAGCGCCGCGACCGGGTCTGGTTTACGCGCGCCGGCGAGATCACCCAATACTGCTTCAAGCTAGCGCCCGGCTTGATCCCGGGAAGCTGAAGGGCCGTGCGACAGCTGTTCCTGATTGTGCCTTGGCCGCGTGCTACTGCAAGATTTCCAGCGTCAGTGGCTTGAGCCGGAAGTTGTTGCAGGCATTGAACATGACGGGGCAATTCGAGATGGCGACGATCTGCGGCATCAATGCGCGCATGACGATGTAATCGCCGGGCTTCCCCTTGGGCGCACGTATCTCCCACACACCGTTCTGGTCGTATGCGACTGTCATAAAGACATTGAAGCAGGCATCGACATTGAAGCTCCCGCGATCCATCCCGTAGCCGCGGACCGCGGCTTCGAGATTGGACTGACAGTTTGGCGCGCCCTTCGCCACCTCGCCGTAACGGGCGACGTTCAGGTGCTCGCTGCAGTAGCCGCCGCCGCAATAATTCTCGCCGGTCAAATCCTCCTCGATCTGCCACATCGGCCGCGTGCGGTTGCTGTAGAGCGTGTGTGGGGCGGTCAGCTTCCAGCTCAGATTGACGGCGCGGCTCGAGTGCATCGACAGCAATTCGCGCACATCCTCCCGATTGAAGGAGATCAGATCGGCCACCTGCTCTCCTTCGGGCTGGGTGAGCTTGAACCTTTGTGCCGCCCCCACCTCGAAGCTGACGTTCCCGCCGGGCGCAAGCGTGAAGGGCCGTCCCGGCTGCAGAACCGCGGTTGCGCTCATGACCCGATAGTCCTCCCTGGCTTGACCTGCCGGTTCCCCTGCCTTCGGCGCCGTCGCAAGACGGCGCGCAGGGGCCATCGTCGATCCTCTCGGCGCCGCCCGCCTCGCGCAGCACATCGAATCGAGCCGCTCGATCTCGCCAAGCCGCCTGCGCGGCCGCGGCCAGCAACGCGAATGCGCGCGTCGCGCCGCGATTGCATCAGACCGGCTTGCCCAACTGCTTCAGTCAAACGCTCATTCGTCGCGATAGATCCGCTCGCGCCGCTCGTGCCGCTCCTGTGCCTCGACCGAGAGGGTGGCGATCGGGCGCGCCTCCAGCCGTTTGAGCGAGATCGGCTCGCCGGTCTCCTCGCAGTAGCCGTAGCTCCCATCCTCGATGCGGGCGAGCGCCGCATCGATCTTGGCGATCAGCTTGCGCTGCCGGTCGCGCGCGCGCAGCTCGATCGCCCGGTCGGTCTCCGACGATGCGCGATCGGCAAGATCGGGGTGGTTCTCGCTCTCGGCCTGGAGATGGGCCAGCGTCTCCTTCGCCTCCCTGAGAATCTCCTCCTTCCAGGCGAGCAGCTTGTCGCGGAAATATTCCCGCTGGCGCTCGTTCATGAAAGGCTCCTTGTCGGAAGGTCGATAGGGCTTGTTCTTGTCCAGTACTGCGGCGCCGTTCTTGTGCAAAGGCATTGCAACCCCGTGCGAAACTTACGCGAACCCCCTGCTCGCGGGGCGAGCTTATATCGGTACGAGCAGCCGCGGACAATATGAGAGTTGCGAAGCCGCGAACGCTTGTGGTGCACTGCAGCACCGTTTTGCCGGCGTCGGATCGATGATGGCTCATGGCGGCAAGTCCGCTCAGGCCCAACTGGCAGGTCATGAGCTGATCGGGACACCAAGCGTCCGGCGCCCCCGGCCGTAGCGTCTCGAAAAATGCTCGCCAGCCTCTGATTTGCATCGGAAGCGTGTTTTGCCTAGCTTGGCGCCAATTCCAGAGCCGGCATCTCTCAGGGAGCGTATCGAGCGCGCGGGCCTACGCCGGCTGCCTCCCGGCAGCAGGGCGAGCACAATTTCGCAGGCGATCTGCTCAGCCGGCAAAGCCCGGCGAAGCGCTCCCGCTGCCGCCGGAGCGCAAATCCCGGTCAGGACATCATGCGTTTCGAAGGGACCAGCGCCTACGTGGCAACCGACGACCTCAAGGTCGCGGTCAATGCCGCAATCACGCTCGAACGGCCCTTGCTGGTGAAGGGCGAGCCCGGCACCGGCAAGACCGTGCTCGCACTCGAGATCGCCAAGTCGCTCGCCGCACCACTCATCGAATGGCACGTCAAGTCGACGACCAAGGCTCTGCAGGGCCTTTATGAATACGACGCGGTATCGCGCCTGCGCGACAGTCAGCTCGGCGATGCCCGGGTCAAGGACATCCGCAACTACATCAGGCGCGGCAAGCTCTGGGATGCCTTCGTCGCCGACAGTCGTCCGGTGCTGCTGATCGACGAGATCGACAAGGCCGACATCGAGTTTCCCAACGATCTGCTGCTCGAGCTCGACCGCATGGAGTTCTTCGTCTACGAGACGGCCGAGACCATCAAGGCACGACGCCGGCCGATCGTGGTGATCACCTCGAACAACGAGAAGGAGCTGCCGGACGCCTTCCTCCGCCGCTGCTTCTTCCATTACATCCGCTTCCCCGACCCCGACACCATGCGCGCGATCATCGAGGTGCACTTTCCCGGGATAAAGCAGCGGCTGGTGGCGGAGGCACTCAAGCTTTTCTACGAGGTCCGCGAGGTGCCGGGGATCAAGAAGAAGCCCTCCACGTCCGAGCTGCTCGACTGGCTGAAGCTGCTGCTGGTCGAGGACATCGGTCCGGAGACCTTGCGCGAGCGCGATCCGAAGAAGCTCATTCCGCCGCTGCACGGCGCCCTGATCAAGAACGAGCAGGACGTGCACCTGTTCGAGCGGCTCGCCTTCATGGCCAGGCGCGACATGCGGTGACGTTGCGAGATGCGGTCATCGGTCGCCTGACATCTGCCGCCTGTCCTCCGAGCGCGGATCGACCGGCAGCTCGGCGAGGGTCGGCTCTTCCGGCAATTGCCCCTTCGGAACGACCGCCCCGATCCTGGCTTCGAGATGGGCGGGCTCCTCGCCCGCGCGGAGCTCCGCGAGCTGCTGCGCGCGTCGATATTCCTGCTCGCGCGCCCGCGCCTGCCTTCCCGCCATCCGCTCGCGCCAGGTGAACCACCAGTAGTAGGCCTGCATTGCCGCCCGGCCCAGCCGGCCGCCGGCCCAGACCAGCTCGAACGGCGCAAACAGCCGCCAGCTGTCGTCGCCTTCGACGATCGCCTGCGCCAGCATGACCCCGGCCATGGCCGTCGTGTTGAGGCCGTGCCCGCCGAAACCGCTCGCCAGCCAAAGCCCCGCGGAGAGCTCGCCGATCTGCGGCATCCGATGCAGCGGGTTGCCGAGCACGCCGGACCATACGTGGTCGAGCGCGATCTCGCCGAGCTGGGGATAGACGGCCGCGATGTCGGACTTGAACGCTCCGACGAATGCTCTGGGATCCCGCTCGAACGTGGTCCCCCGCCCCGACCAGAGCAGCCGGTCGCCCTCGACGACGCGGTAATGGCTGTTGGCGAGATCGGTGTCGCTCACCGCCCCCCGGTAGACGATCGCCTCGCCCAGTCGAGCCCCCAGCGGAGCGGTGACCGCCACATACGCCCAGACCGGGATGAGCGTGCCGACGATGCGCGGCACCAGCGTGCCGAGATGCACATTGCAGGCGAGCACGATATGTCCGGCGCGTACCCGCGCCGAGGGCGTGGCCACCCGCTTGCGCACGCCTTCGGTATCGATCGACAGCGCGGGTGTCGCCTCGAAGATGCGCGCTCCCGCGGCTTCCGCCGCCTGCGCCAGGCCGAGCGCATAATTGAGCGGGTGCATGTGGAACGCGCGTGGCCAGTGCAGGCCGTGGAAGTAGTGATCGGTCCGTAGCACGTCGCGGACCTGCTCGATGGGCCAGCCCTCGACCTCGGCCCCGAGCTTGTCCCGATAAAGCTCGACATCGGCCAGCATGCCGCCGGGATTGTCGACCTTCGACACTTTGAGCCAGCCGGCGACCGGGGCGACCCCCGGCATGCGTGCCTCCGCGATCGCCGTCCTCACATATCTGAGGCCCATCTCGGACAGCGCCCAGAGCGCCTTGGCGTGATCGAGGCCAACGCGGCTGACGATCCGCTCCATCGCCTCGGCAAACCCGGGCAGGACGAACCCGTCGTTGCGACCTGATGCGTTCCAGGCAAGCCGCTGGGCTTCCAGCACGACCACCGACCAGCCGCGGCGGGCGATCTCGCGCGCGGTGGTGAGCCCGGCAAGGCCGCCGCCGATGACGCAGACATCGACGTCGAGATCGAAGGTGAGCGGCCCGCGCATGGCGGCCTCCGACATGGTGGCGCTGTACCAGGTCGGCTCGTACTCGAAGGACGCAGGACGGAGGACGGAGGACGGATCGGACATTCAGAGGACAGACCGCAGACCACGGAGGACAGATCGGGTCGGCGCCGGCGCGAGACTACTGATTTCCCCTTCCCGCTGCTAGGATAGCGACCTCGTCTCCACCGCTTGTCTCTTGTCGTCCGCTCATGCGCCTGATGCTGCTTCGCCACGCCAAATCGGAGAAGGCCGAGGGCGGCACGCGCGACCGCGATCGCGCGCTCACCGCGCGCGGCCGCAGCGACGCGCCCCTGGTCGGCGCTTACATGGCCCGCCACGCGCTCATCCCGGAGGTGGTCCTGGCATCACCGGCCCGGCGCACCCGCGAGACCTGGGAGCGCCTGGCGCCGGCACTCGCTGCAGCACCACGGGTGAGTTACGAGGACCGCCTCTATGCCGCCGGTGCCCAAGCCATCATCGCGGTGGTGAAGGAGACCGCGCCGACGGTGGGCGCGCTGCTCTTGATCGGGCATAACCCGGGGCTACACGAGGCGGCACGCCTGCTGATTGCCTCCGGCGACGTGGAAACGCGCGAGCAGCTCAACGAGAACCTGCCGACCTCGGGGCTCGTCGTGATCGATTTTGCCGGCCAGGACTGGCACAAGGTGCATTCCCACGGCGGGCGACTGGAACGGTTCGTGACCCCGCGCTCGCTGGCGGAGGCGGACCGGGCCTGAACCGGCTCCGGCTGGAGTCCGGGAGTCGCGCATGCCTTCGCGCTTCCGGAGCTGACGATCAGCTCCGTGCCGCCCCTTCGAGCGCCGGGGAGACCACGGCTGCGGCATCCGCTCCCTGCGCGCGGCAGCCGGCCACTGCCGGTCGGTCGCCGGCCGTGGCAATATGGTCGAAAAGCGCCAGAGGGAGCCAACCATGTACAGGAACGTCCTAGTTCCGATCGATCTCGCCGATCCGGACCTCGCCAAGCCGGCGCTCGCCACCGCCTTGATGCTGGCGGGCCCCTCGCAGGGCAAGATCCGGTTCATCAACGTGCTGCCGCTCACCCCGGTCATGCTCGCCGAATATGTGCCGCCCGATTTCGAGGTGCAGCAGCGCAAGGCTGCCGAGGACGCGCTCGCGATCGTGGTGAAGGAGACCGGCTTGCCGCCGGAGCGTGTATCCGCGACCGTGCGCCAGGGCGGCGTCTACCAGGAGATCCTGGAGGAGGCGAACGCGATCGGCGCCGATCTCATCGTCATGAGCTCGCATCGGCCGCACAGGCATGCGGTACGCACCTATTTCCTCGGCTCCAATGCCGGCCACGTGGTGCGCTACGCGCGCTGCTCGGTGCTGGTGGTGCGCAACTGAGGCGCGGCTGCGCCGCCCGCCATGGGTGTCGATCACCCCTCCGCCGCCAGCCGGTCGACGCGCCGCAGCTCGGGGAACGCCCAGATCCAGACCAGCATCACCGCGATGGTGCCGAAGCCGCCGACCAGCGCCGCAGCCACCGCGCCGTAGGATGCGGCAACCAGCCCGGCGCGAAACTCCCCGAGCGTCCCGGAGGAGCCGGTGCACAGCGAATTCACCGCCATCACGCGGCCGAGCCGGTCGTCGGGCGTGCGCAACTGCACCAGCGACTGACGGATCACCACGCTCACCGCGTCGGAGGCGCCATAGATCACGAGGGCGAGGAACGAGAGCAGGATCGAGCTCGACAGCGCGAACAGGATGCTCGCCAATCCAAAGATGCCTACGGCGGCGAACATGATCGCGCCGGCGCGGCCCTCGACGGCGCGGCGCGCCAGCACGATCGAGGTGGCGAGTGCTCCCACCGCGGGCGCCGAGCGGAGAAGGCCGAGCGCCCACGGGCCGGCACCGATGATGTCCCGGGCATAGATCGGGAGTAGCGCCGTCACCCCGCCGAGCAGCACGGCGAACAGGTCGAGCGAGATGGCGCCGAGCACGACCGGGTTGGCGCGGATGTAACGGAAGCCGGCGAACAGGCCTTCCAGGGTGGCCGGCCGGCGCCCTTTCTTGACCGGCGCGAGCTCGATCAGGCTGAGGAGGACGCAGGCGAGGATGAAGGTCGCGGTGCAGACTGCGTAGACGACGGTCGGCCCCGCCAGATAGAGCAGCCCGCCGATCGACGGGCCGCAGATCACCGCGGTCTGCTGGGCGGAGGCGGAAAGGGCAATCGCGCGCGGAAGCAGGCGTGGTGACACGATTCCGGGAAGGAGCGTCTGGATCGTCGGCAGCTCGAACGCGCGCGCGGTGCCCGCGAGCAACAGGATGGCGAAGATGGTTTCGCGCCCGAGCAGGGCCTGAGCGGTGCCGATGGCGAGCGCCGCCGCCGCGAGCGCCTTGCCCAGCTGGCAGACCGCGGCGATGACCCGGCGATCGAATGTGTCGAGCACATAGCCGGCAACGACCGACATCAGCAGCAAGGGCAGGAACTGCATCAATCCGACCAGCCCAAGATCCAGCGGATCGTGGGTGAGGTCGTAGATTTGCCAGCCGACCGCCACGCCCTGCATCATATAGGCGGCATTGGTTGCTACCCGCGCCCCCCAGAAGCACAGGAACGAGCGCTGATGCATGAGGCGGGCGGACGAGGACGGCGGCGCGGGCATTTGCGCCGCAGGGTGGGCAAATGTGCGCACAAAGGCAACGCGCCGCCGGCCCGCAGGACGGCTCGAGCCCGCGTCAGCAGGCACAACCCGCCTCCCAGTCCTCCTAGAGCGGAATTGCCAGCAAGGTGTCGATCATCCGGCTGTCGAGGATCACGAGCTTCTCGGCGAAACGCCATTGCCCGCCGTCGCGGACGATGTGATCCTCGTAGCGGCCGGTCGCGAACAGCATGGTCTCGCCGGTATGCATGATCCGCGCCACCATGAAGCTCGTCTGCGCGCGCAGCCCGGCGTCGTCCTCGCTGACCCGGGTGCTCTCTTGAGAGGTCGGTGGCAGAATCTCGATCAGCGGCGGCCCGATCAGATGCCGATAGCGCTGCGCCTCGTAGACGTTGGCGTCCCGCAGCGACCGCACCCGGTCGTGCAGCATGGCGCGCGAGGTCGCATGGATGAGCCCGAGCGGCAGCCCGCGCTCGAAGTTCTCCGCGGTGGTGACGCGGTAGCGTCCCCGCGGGATGAAGAAGTCCGGCCAGGCTTCGAGCTTGTCGTCGTCAATCGCCTGCGCGTAGCGAGCGTTGAGCTCGTGCACGGCAAGCTGGAGATGAACGTCCACGATTTCGACTTTCCGTAAGGCTGGGAGCAGGATCGCTCGACGCTCCACCACAATGGGGCGGGCGTGCAGTCAATCCTGCCGTCCCTGGGTCAGATCCCCATCATTTCGCGGTACGCCTTCCAGAAGCCGCGCACTGCCGCTTCGCTCACCCGGTTGTCCTCGGAGGCTGTGCCGGCGCCACCCATCTCGACGACCGAGGCAAGCTCGCTGGCGGTGGCAACCGCGCGCTGCACGAAGCCGGGCGCGGCGCCGTCCTCCATTGAGATGTAGCCCGCAGGCCCGATCAGGTTCGCCTGGTGCAGGCGCCGCTCGGTCATCTCCGCGTCGTCGCCGGCAAAGCCGAAGCAGGTCCAGGCAAGCTCGGTCTCGCTGAGCGAGCGGGGAACGACCCGACGCACGGCGAGGCTGTTCCTCGTCTGCTGCAGGGTGAAGATCGGAAAGACGGTGAGGATCTGCAGGCCGATGCCATCGCCGAGCTCGTCAACCCAGTCCAGCAGCTGCGGCGCCGACAGGCTGAAATCGTCCTGCGCCGCGCGCATTCCGGCGTAGTCCTTCCCGTCGCCCTTGCCTCCTTCGCCCGCCTGGGAAGCCGAGCGAGGCGGCTCCGCCAGCGAGTAGCTCACGTGGTTGCCTCCCCAGTCGTTGATCAGGAGCGCCCCCTTCTGCGACAGCCGGTTGAGGTGGAAGGTGGTGAAGAACGTGTGCAGCAGGCTCGCGTGGTAGCTGTCCTTCAGATTGTCCACATAGAGCTTCCAGTTGCTCGGCAGCATCTGGCTGTAGCCGCCGAGAAGCTTCACCGGCGCGCGCATGACCCGACGGATGCGGGCGACGATCTCGGAACCGAGATAATCTTCGAGCGCGGCCGTCTCGGCGGAGAGCGTCCCGAAGACGAGGCCGGCGAGGGTTGCCACCCGCAGCTTCCGCGGCGGATAGGCGTCGGGCCTCGCCTCGGCCGGCATGCCGCCCTTGCCGCCGACGCCCTTGCGGAAGGCGACGCCCGTGAGATTGCCGGCGAGGTCGTAGCTCCAGTTGTGATAGACGCAGATGATGTCGCGCGCGGTCCCGCTCTCCTTGAGCACCAGCAGGGATCCGCGATGGGCGCAGCGATTCTCGAATGCATGCAGGTCACCGCCGGCGTCGCGCGTCACCACCACCGGCATCGCGCCGAGCGTCGAACGGCGATAGGTGCCGCAATCGGGCAGCTCGGCTTCGAGGCAGAGAAAGCTCCACGTGGGCCCCTCGAAGATCCGTGCCTGCTCGGCCGCGAAGAGCTCCTGGTCGGCATAGACCCAGTAGGGCACGCGGGTGAGCCCCTCGGCCGGCCAGCTGCGCGATGGGGAGGCGACGGTCATGGCGATGCGGCTTCCGCCCGCGTCACTCCAGCTTCACGTGCGCGGCCTCGATGACCTTGCGCCAGCGCTCGATCTCGGCGCGCATGTAGGCGGCGGTAGCCTCCCGGGAGCCGCCGATCGGCTCGGCAGAGAGCTGCGCCAGGTGTTGCCGCACCTCGCTCTCCTGCAAGACGTCGTTGACGTCGGCATTGATCTTCTCGGCGATTGCCGGCGGGGTCTTCGGCGGGGCCACGATCGCAAACCAGGCCGCCGACTCGAACCCCGGCAGCGTCTCGGCAATGGCGGGCACCTGCGGCAGCGCCGTCATCCGTTGCGGCGCAGCCACGGCGATGAGCTTGAGCTTGCCTCCTTGCACGAGAGCGAGCGAGACGCCGAGATTGTCGAACATGAGATCGACGCTGCCGGCGACCAGGTCGTTGAGCGCCGGAGCGGAGCCCCGGTACGGCACCTGCTGGAACTTTACCTGCGCCATCATCGAGAACAGCTCGGCGGTGAGATGCGAGGTGGTGCCGTTGCCCTGGGTCGCGCAGGTAAGCTTGCCCGGATGCGCCTTGGCATGGGCGATCAGCTCGGCGACAGTCGCGACCGGCAGCTGCGGATTGATCACCAGCGCATTGGGCACTCGGCCCATGATCGCTATCGGCACGAACTGGGTCGGATCGTAGCCGAGCTTCGGTTAGAGGTTGTGGTTGATGACCAGCGGCGGCGGCGGCGCCGACAGCAGCGTGTAGCCATCGGGGTCGGCCTTGGCCACCGCCTCGGCGCCGATATTGCCGCCGGCGCCGGTGCGGTTCTCGATCACCACCGGCTGCCCCCATTTTTTCGCCAGCCGATCGGCGAAGATGCGCGGCATCACGTCGGCGGTGCCGCCGGCCGGAAACGGCACGATGATCTTGACGGGATGCGAAGGATAGTCCTGCGCGTGCGCGGCCGGATAGGCCTGGAGCATGACAGCGAGGGTGATGGCGGCAGCGATTTGCGGCGCGCGCGCAGCCTTGCAGGCCATCACCATCCGCCGGTCCTGAATCGACATTGCAGCTACTCCACGACGATCTTGGCTGCCTCCACCACCGGACCCCAGGCCGCGAGGCTTTTGGCGATCATGTCGCGCATCGCCGCGGGTGAGGAGCCCAGCGGCTCCGCTTCGAGCCCGAGGATGCGCGCCCGCAAGTCGGGTTGCGCAAACCCCTGTCGGATTGCGTCCGACATCTTCTGCCTGATCTCGTCAGACGTGCCGGGGGGAGCTGCGACCGCCATCCAGGTGTCGGCGTAGACGCCCGGCAGCGTCTCGGCGATGGTGGCAACGGCGGGATAGTCCTTGAGCCGCTCCCGGCTGCCGGTTCCGATCAGCTTCAGCTTGCCGGCATCGATGCTGCCCTTGTTGGCGAGCAGATAATCGGGGACCAGGTCGATATTGCCGGCGATGAGATCGTTTATGGCGGGGGCGCTGCCGCGGTAGGGAACCTCGGTCATGCGGAAGGAGCCCTTGAGCATCAACAGCTCGCCGAGCAGATGCCCGGTATTGCCCTTGCCCTGGTGGCCGTAATTGACCTTGCCGGGATTGGCGCGGCCATAGGCCACGAGCTCGGCGGTGCTGTCGAACGGGGCTCCCGGACGGGCGAGCAGGATCAGCGGATAGGTCGCCAGCACGCTGACCGGCTCGAGCGGGCGGGTGTCGAATTTCGTGAAGACCAGGTGGGTGATGCTGAAGGTGAGCTGCGGCGCGCAGAGCAAGGTGTATCCGTCCGGCGGCGCGCGCATCACCTGCTCGGTGCCGATGCGCCCACCCGCGCCGCCGGGGCGATTCTCCACGACCACCGTCTGCCCGAGAAGCGCTCCGGCCTTGTCGGCAGCAAAGCGGCACAAGAGATCGGCGGTGCCGCCGGCCGGCAGCGGCACCACCATGGTGACCGGACGCAGCGGATAGTCTACCTCGGCGCGGGCCATGCCCGCGGCCAGCAGCATGACGACGATCTGCAGGATGGGCAAAATCGCCCGCAGCGGTGCAGCACGCGCAATTGCGGGCGAGCCGCCTTGCTCCACTGCTGGAGCGCCTCCCGGCCGGCAAGCTCGCGCCGAAGGCGTACAAGCTGCCGCGTCGGGCGAAGCGATCTTGCCCAGGTCGTGAGAAAGCCGCATCACTCGTAGAACTCCGGCGAGAGCTTCAAGCCGTCGCGCTGCGCCTTGTCGTGGTTGATCCATAGCTGCGCGTGCTCGCGCTCGAGGATTTGCGCCATGCGCTGCATGGAGGCGACGGTCTGCTCCTTGCCGGTGTTGCCCTCGGGCACGCGACGATTCTCCCAGTTGTCCTTGAAGTGGACGGCATCGCCTGAAAGCAGAAGCGCACCGCTCTTCGCCAGCCGGACGAGCAGCGACTGATGGCCCGGCGTGTGACCGGGAGTAGCTATGATCATGATGCTTCCGTCGCCGAACACGTCACGGTCGCCCTCGAGCTTGGTCACCGGCTGCTCCGGCTTGAAACGCGGCCCGAGCGGCGAGGGCCATTCGTATTCGGCCTTCTGCACCAGCAGCATGGATTTTCCGAACAGCCCCATGTTGCCGATATGGTCGGGATGGGTGTGGGAGACCGCGACATACCTGATGTCGGATGGCTTCACCGCGAGCTGATCGAGCTGGCCGGCAAGCGTCTTGGGCCTGCGCCAGTGCGTCATCCGTGGATCGGAGGGGCGCTGCCCTTCCGGCATGGCGGCGATCGCGTCCGCGACACCCGTATCCCACAGCATCCAGCCCTGCGTGTGCTTGATCAAGTAGCAGTTGTCGACGAAGTCCATCGACTTGCCGACGTTCACCCCGGGTGACCAGCGGGATATGTCGCCGGCGACCCCCTCCCCGCAATTGAGGATGTAAAGCCGCTCGACCACCGCGCTGCCGGCCTGGGCCGAGGCCGGCGGGGGGATGGCCTGCAGCACCGCCAGTGTCACGCCGGTCGCAATGATCGCAGCGCTACCAGTCATCATGCTTCTCCTGCCTTTGCGCTCCCGTATTCTAGGGCCGCCGGCGGGGAAATGATCCAGCTTTTTTGGCAGTGGGGGCGGTCAGCCGGATTCAGCGAGTCTCGCCGGTCACTCTGGATTTCGCTACGCTCACCGGAGCCATCCCGAGTGCGAGATGCGATGGATAGAGGCGCAGCCTCACCGGTCGACCGAGCGGCAGCAAAATTGGACATGACAACCGGGGCCGACCCTCACTTGAACGCCAAGGCGGTGAATCTCGCCTTGCAGGGCGGGGGAGCGCATGGCGCATTCGTCTGGGGTGTGCTCGAGGAGTTCCTCGACGACGGGCGCCTGTCGATCGAGGCGATCAGCGCGACAAGTGCAGGGGCTATGAACGCGGTCGTCCTGGCCTATGGATTGACGCTGGGTGGCCGGGAAGCGGCTCGGGAAAAGCTTGCCGAATTCTGGCGCGAAGTGGCCGAAGCGGTGCGCCAGATCAGGCTCGCCTGGTTTCCGCTGGACGGCCTGGTCGGCGCATGCGGCCTGCCGCCCGACTATTATCCGTCCTACATCAGCCTCCATGCGGCGATGCAGATGTTTCCTGCCTATGCGTTCAACCCGCTGGCGCTCAATCCGTTGAAGGACGTGCTGCTCAAGGTCGTGGATTTTGCGAAGCTGAACAGCCCTCCCCATGCCACCCGGCTGTTCCTCAATGCCACGAACGTACGCACCGGCAAGATCAAGGTCTTCGAGACGCCGGCGATAACCGTCGATGCCGTTCTGGCATCCGCCTGCCTGCCGCCCTACTTCCAGGCGATCGAGATCGATGGCGAATATTACTGGGACGGCGGCTACATGGGCAATCCAGCCATATTCCCGCTGATTTATCGGCAGGGATCAAAGGACGTGATCGTCATTCATGTCAATCCGATCCAGAGAGACGAGCCGCCGCGGACCAGTGCCGAGATCATGCACCGGATCAATGAGATCAGCTTCAACTCGTCGTTGATGCGCGAGATGCGCGCGGTGGCGTTCATGACCCGGCTCATCGACCAGCACGAGCTGGACGAGAAAAGATACAATCGGGTTTTCATCCATTGGGTCGGCAACGACCGGCTGATGGCGCAGCTCGGGACGGCAAGCCAGTTCTATGCCGACTGGGATCGGCTCTCGCATCTACGCAGTGAAGGCCGTCATAGCGCGAGACAATGGCTGGAGGAGAATTTCGAGCATGTCGGCCGACGCTCGACCGTTGATCTCACCCGAATGTTTCTCTGAAGCGCCTGCATGCAAGGCAGGGGGCCGAATGCCGCCGGCCGCGTCTCATTCTTGACTTGCATCAACCGCCACGGATGCTTTTCATGGTGTCCTCAAGCCTGTCGAGCCGCGGCCTCGCCGCCCGCGCCAGAGGTCGAGCATGAGTCGAAAGCACCTGTTGGTATTGATAGCGATTGCCTTGCCGGCTTGGGTCGGCGGTGCGAGCAGCCAGGAGATCGGCCGGCGCGCCGAGGGCCTCGCCTCGGCGCAGCATCTCTGCAGCGAATGCCACGCCGTGCTGCGAGGGCAGGCACAGTCTCCCAACAGGGCTGCACCGCCTTTCCAGGCCATTGCGTCAACCCCGGGGATGACTGAAATGGCCCTGTCGGCGGCACTGAGCACGTCGCATCGCACCATGCCCAACGTCCTGCTCGCGCCCGACCAGCGCGCCGACATCATCGCCTACATCCTCAGTCTCAGATGAAGGGCGCTGATCCCGCGAACTGGAAGCTCAACAGCTGCCCCACGGAGCATCGATCATGATCAAGGACGTCGTCGTGAATCTCTCGCTCGGCACGGATCGCGATCCCGCCTGTGAGTACGCGATATCGCTGGCACAGGCCTGCAACGCCCACATCACTGGAATTGCCTTCGCCTATGACCCGCTGCTTGCCGCCCCGGCGGGCGGATGGGAGGTCATGCCCCCGTACTGGATCGAGGAGCAGCGCGCCAAGTCCGCCGAGGTCGCCGGCGTCGCGGTCACGAGCTTCGAGCAGGGCGCTCGCCGGCTCGGGGTGGGGGCGCAATCGCACGTGATCACCGCCGGCGCCGCGGAGGCCGCCGAGCGGTTCGGACGGATCGGCCGCCGGTTCGATCTCTCGATCCTGCAGCAAAATGAGCCCGGCAAGCCGTCGTACCAGGACTTGCTCATCGAGGCAGCGCTCTTCGACTCCGGGCGGCCCCTGCTGATCGTGCCCTATATCCAGACCGCGGGCTTCAGCCTCGATCATGTCCTGGTCTGCTGGGATGCCAGCCGCAACGCCGCCCGTGCAATCGGCGATGCGGTTCCCATGCTTGCGCGCGCCAAGGCGATCGAAGTGGTCACCATCGGCTCCGGCAGCGACACCGAGGAGATCCCCGGCTTCGACATCGCGCACCACCTCGCCCGCCATGGCCTCAAGGTCGAGCTCAAGAGCATCGTCGCTCCCGATCTGGATGTCTCGAGCTCGATCCTGTCGCACGCGGCGGACGTTTCGGCCGATTTCATCGTCATGGGGGGATACGGCCATTCGCGAATGCGGGAGTTCATCCTGGGCGGTGCCACGCGCGGACTTCTCGCCAGCATGACCATCCCGACATTCATGTCGCACTGACGGGATCACCCCAACAGACGTTTCTCGATCTCGTAGATCGGATGCTTCGTCAGATCCTTGTCGATCTCGGCGACGATCCGCTCCTTCACGTCGGCGTGAAATGCGCTTCGCAGGTCAGCCAGCGTGCGCGGCGGAGCCACCACGACCAGCGCCTTGGTCTTGCGCTCGCGCACGAGCTGCTCCATCGCCGCGGCGACCCGCTGAGCGAAGCGGTGCTCTTCGAGATCGTGCCAATCGGTGTCTTCAACGCCGCTGCGGAGGTTGGTGCCGGCGCGCTTGAACGCACGGCCGGGGCGATCGCTGCCCTGCTCGCGGGTGGGCGGGTTGTCGTCGACGAAGACACGCTCGGTCTTCAGATTTGGGAACTTCTCGTCGCCGTCGTTGCGCAGGAACAGCGCCTTGCGGCCGTCGCCGACGAACACGAAGCCGTCATGCGGGATTTGCAGCTTGGTCATGGGAGCTCCGTTCACAACCGGATGGTGGAATCTGAAGACAAGAGCCT
Organism: Xanthobacteraceae bacterium; assembly: GCA_036406655.1. Taxonomy (GTDB): domain Bacteria; phylum Pseudomonadota; class Alphaproteobacteria; order Rhizobiales; family Xanthobacteraceae; genus VAZQ01. The sequence continues at coordinate 25,702 of DASXAP010000090.1, forward strand.
TCACGTCAATGAAAGGCGTCGCGCCGCTTTGGCCGTCCTCTACCCGGCAGATTGAACCCGCGCCGGTGCTCCCGACTTGATCTTGCTCAATGTCGCTCCGGGACCCGCGGTTCCGAACGGCGGGCCGCCGATTGATTTATGTCAAAGCAGGCCGCGAGCGCCAGCCGATAGTGGGAACGCCAAGCGCCCCCACCCCTCCCCCCGCTTGGTCCGGCCCGGCATTCGCGCGTGGATGCCGGGCCGACGCGCTTTTCGAGCCCTCGAATCGGATTTCCTTCCTCGCGCATAAGGGCTACATCGGCTGAAAACCGCCTGAGGCGGCCAATTCGTCTTGCGCCCGATGCAAAGCTTCGGCTCCATCTACACGCACGAATTCGTGCGGATCGGCTCCTGCGTGCCGCGAACGTCGGTAGCCGACGTTGCGGCAAACCTGGCCGAGACGATCAGGCTGGCCGAGGCAGGAAGTGCGGCGAGCGCGGCGATCATGGTTTTCCCGGAGCTCGGCATCTCCTCGTATGCAATCGAGGATCTGCTGTTCCAGGACGCTCTCCTCGAGGCGGTGGAGAGCGGGCTCGAGCGGCTCGTCGACCGCTCTCGCGACCTCTATCCCGTGCTGATCGTCGGCGCGCCGCTGAGACACGCAGGCGGCTTGTTCAACACGGGGGTGGTGATCCACCGGGGCGCCCTGCTCGGCACCGTTCCGAAGACCTATCTCCCCAACTATCGAGAATTCTACGAGCAACGGCACTTCACCTCCGGAGCCGGCATCTGCGGGCGGCAGATCAGCATTGCGGGGCACCAGGTGCCGTTCGGGACCGACCTGCTGTTTCGATCGAGCGGGTCCATCAGGATCACCTTCCACGTCGAGCTGTGCGAGGATTTCTGGGCACCGCTGCCGCCGTCGACTGCGGCGGCGCTGGCCGGTGCCGAAGTGCTGCTCAACCTGTCCGCCAGCAACATCACGATCGGCAAGGCAGAAACCCGGCGGCTGCTGTGCGCCAGCCAATCCGCGCGCGCGATCGCGGCCTATGCCTACTCCGCCGCGGGTCCGGGCGAATCGACGACCGACCTGGCCTGGGACGGGCATGCGGCGATCTTCGAATGCGGCGATCAGCTGACCGAGACCGAGCGATTTGCGAAAGGCTCGACCCTGATCACCGCAGATGTCGATCTCGGCCGCATTCGTCAGGAGCGGATGCGCTTCAACACCTTCCGCGATTGCGCCCGCGAGGAAGCGCGGCGGATCGGCGAATTCCGCACCATAGCCTTCAGGCTTGACGCGCCCGAGCATCCGGTTGCGCTGCAGCGCATTATCGAGCGGTTCCCGTTCGTGCCCGCCGATCCAGCCAAGCTGCGCGAGCATTGCTACGAAGCATACAACATCCAGATCCAGGGACTGGCGACGCGGCTGCAGGCTGCCAAGCTCGATCGCGCCGTCATCGGCGTGTCCGGCGGGCTCGATTCGACGCAGGCGCTCATCGTGGCATCGCGCGCGATGGATCGCCTCGGCCTGCCCCGCGGCAACGTTCTGGCCTACACGCTGCCGGGCTTTGCCACCTCGGACCGCACCAAGGCCAATGCCTGGGCCTTGATGCGGGCGCTGGGGGTCTCGGCAAGCGAGATCGACATCCGTCCGGCGGCGCACCAGATGTTGGCCGACCTCGAGCATCCATTCGCCAGGGGCGAGCCGGTCTACGACATCACCTTCGAGAACGTGCAGGCCGGGCTGCGCACGGACTACCTGTTCCGGCTGGCCAACCGGGACCGCGCCCTGGTCGTCGGTACCGGAGACCTGTCCGAGCTGGCGCTCGGCTGGTGCACCTATGGCGTGGGCGATCAGATGTCGCACTACAATGTCAACGCCTCGGTCGCCAAGACGCTGATCCAGCATCTCATCCGCTTCGTCGCCGCCTCCGGCGACGTCAGCGAAGAGACCGCCCGCATCCTGCATGCGGTGCTCGGCACCGAGATTTCTCCCGAGCTCATTCCGGCCGCGACGGGCGGGCTCATTCAGGCGAGCGAGCAGAGCATCGGTCCCTACGCGCTGCAAGACTTCAACCTGTTCTACCTCACCCGCTACGGGTTCAAGCCCTCCAAGATCGCCTTTCTCGCGCATCAGGCGTGGGGCGACGCCGAACGCGGCACCTGGCCCGCGGATGTCCCGTCCGCGCTGAGACGCGCCTTCACGCTCGCTGAAATCCGCCGCTGGCTGGCGTTGTTCCTGCAGCGTTTCTTCGCCAATCAGTTCAAGCGTTCGGCGCTGCCCAACGGGCCGAAGATCTCCTCCGGCGGATCGCTGTCGCCACGCGGCGACTGGCGCATGCCATCCGATGCCGACGCGGCAGTCTGGCTCGCCGAGCTGGCCGACAAGGTGCCGGAATGCTGAAAGGCCTGCCGGGCGACCGGGCTGACGGCCGAAGGATCGATCGATGACGACAGAAAGCGCGCTCTGGTCCCCGACCGATCGCCGATCGGCCTTTGCATCGGACAGCCGCTTCCGGCTGTTTGCGCTGGAGGCCACCGCCGAGCTCGGAAAGGCGGTCGCGCGCGCGCTCGGCATCCCTCTCGCCGAGCATGAGGAGCGCGGGTTCGAGGACGGCGAGCACAAGGTGCGTCCGCTCGATTCGGTTGGCGGCTGCAATGTCTACGTGGTCCAGAGCCTGCACAGCGGCCCCACGGAAAGTGCAAACGACAAGCTGTGTCGGCTGCTGTTCTTCATCGGCGCGCTCAAGGATGCCGGCGCCGCGCACGTCACCGCGGTTGTGCCCTACCTGTGCTATGCACGCAAAGACCGTCGGACCAAGCCGAACGATCCGGTGACCACGCGCTACATCGCCGGCATGTTCGAAGCCATCGGAACCGATCGCGTGGTCACCCTCGAGGTTCACAACCCGGTCGCCTTCGAGAACGCTTTCCGCTGCCGTGCCATCTCGCTCACCGCGACGCCGCTGTTCGTCGAGCATGTGCTCTCTCTGAGGGATGACAGGCTCAGTGTCGTGTCGCCGGACCCAGGGGGGACCAAACGGGCGGAGCTGTTTCGCGAAGCACTGGAGACGGTGCTGCATCGTCCCGTCGGCAAGGCTTTCGCCGACAAGCATCGCAGCGCCGGCGTGGTGTCGGGCGACCTTTTCGTCGGCGACGTGACCGGCACGACCGCACTGGTGGTCGACGACCTGATCAGCACCGGGGGGACGCTGCTGCGGGCCGCTCGCGCGGCGCGACGGTCGGGGGCACGACGGGTGATCGCGCTCGTCACCCATGGCCTGTTCATGGCCGGCGCCGCCGAGGTCATTGCCGACCCGGTCATCGAGCGGCTCGTCGTCACCGACGCGGTGCCCGCGTTCCGCCTCACGAGCGGGCCGGCGCGCGAGAAGGTCGATTTTCTGCCGGCTGCACCGCTGCTGGCCGAAGCGATCCGGCGCCTCGAGCAGGGGCAGCCATTGGCCGATCTCCTCGTCTTCTGAACGATCGCTCGAGCGGCAGGGTGTCGGCTGCGGCGAGCGCCAGATAGGCGCGGGCGAGGCGCGGCCATTTTTCCGGAGTGCGCGGGTAGGGCTCGAGCAGGTGGGCAACGGCGAGACGCGCCCGCAGCATTGCCCGGTTGCAGCGATAGAAAAGGAACAGCTCGTCCGAGAGCCCGTCGGGCAAGCCGCGCATGACCCGGCGCTTGATGTATTCCCCGGCCCAACCGGCGCCGAGCCGGTCGCATTCGAGGCTCAGGAATGCGATCTCGTCGAACGGATCGACCGCCCGCAGGCGAGGATTGAACTCGAGACAATCGATGATCCGGACCGGATCCCCGAGCCAGATGTGCTCCGGACGCAGGTCACCGTGGCCGTCGACCAGGCCGCGACCGCGGATGCGGTCGGTCAGCAGGCTGCCGCGCCGGCAAAGAAACCGATCCTGGGTGCGGGCGATCGCCCGGACCAGCCCCGAAGGCAAGCCGAGCCGCGGATCGAGCAGCAGCTGCCGATTGTCGGAGAGGCTGCGGCGCCAGTCGCGCAGGTGCACGGCGGGCGATACGAAGACGCGGGGCGCTCTCCGGTAGAATCGCACGAGGGTGGCTGCCAGCCGATCCAGCTGCCACGGCTCGAGCCGATGCTCGAGGATGACGTGCTCGAGGGTCTCCGTCTCGTCGAGGCGGCGCATGACGACGAGCCAGTCCGCGATGGTGCCGTCCCCGCCGATTGCCAGCCCATGAGGCGCAATCGTGAGCGGCACCACGTCGAGATAGACATCGGATGCAAGCCGCCGATTCAAGCTGAGCTCGGCACGGCAGGCAGCCTCGCGCCGGGCGAGAGTGGAAAAATCGAGATAGGGAAAACGCACGGGCTTCTTGAGCTTGTAGGCGCGCGGGCCGGCGAGAAACACCCAGGACATGTGGGTCTCGCGGGCGACGACGCCGGTCACCGGATGCGGATAGGCGCAGGGCCGGCGCAGGAACTCGACCTTCTGCTCGATGGTCGGTCCGCGGAGGCAGCGCTCGGAAGCATGCGGCGCAAGCTCGGGGCTGGTCTCGGCGGCAGGCACGCGCAGGCTTCTTCAGGCAGCAGAATGGGGGGTTGATTCCGGCCCTCGCGCCGGAAGCGATTGCAGCATCTCGATCACTTCTTCGTCCGAGACCTGCCGGAAATCCGCATAGTAGAATCCGATGGCGCCGAAATCGGCATAATCCTCGAGACAGACGACCGCGTCAGCGTCTGCTCGCAATGCCGGGAGACTCTCGGTCGGCGCCACCGGCACGGCGAGAACGAGTTGCGCGGGATTGCGCAAACGGGTGGCCCGCAGGGCCGCGCGTGTGGTCGCCCCGGTCGCGATCCCGTCGTCGATGACGATTGCAACCCGTCCGCCCACCTCCGCGCGTTCGCGGTTGCCCAGATACCGCGCCCGCCGCCGCTCGATCTCGGCCAGCTCGCGGTCACATACGACCTTGAAATCTGCCTCACCGACACCGGCCAGCCGAATGACGTCCTCGTTGCGCACGATGAGCGGTGCCTGCCCGTCCACAACGGCACCCATCGCCAGCTCCGGCTGAAACGGCACGCCTACCTTGCGGACGAGGATGATGTCGAGAGGCGCGTGAAGTGTCCTTGCGACTTCGGCGGCGACCGGGACCCCGCCGCGCGGCAGGGCGAGAACTACCGGTCGCCTCTCTCTATAGGGCGCAAGCGCCGCTGCCAGCCTGCGGCCCGCCTCCGAACGGTTCCTGAACGGCACGGCAGCCTCCTGCATTGCTCGACCCCGTTCGACCGGTCGACGCGCGGTCGAGGAGCTTCTGCTGGATCGGAAATTCCGTACCACTTGACAACACGCGCGGGGAAGGTCGTTGATCGACGACCGGCGAGCCGCCGGATTGGGCGGCCCGGCCCCTTCTCGTTAACTGGAACCGAGAGCCGGCAGGGGTGCCACCGGTGCAGCATGGCACAATTCCGATGGAAGCCGCGCTGAATGCCTGGCGTCAGGCACAATTCAGCTGGAACGATGTGGTGCGTCGCGCCCAGGGCGATGGATTTTCGGCATTGGGGCTCGGCCCCAGCGAGTGTCCCCACCGCATCGTCGCCTCGGGATCGCACTGGCGGCTGCGCGACTATGCCGATTACAACGGTTCCCCCGTTCTGCTGATCGTCGCCGCACCGATCAAGCGTCCCTACATCTGGGATCTTGCGCCCTCGGTGAGCGCCATCCGGTACTTCTTGCGCCGGCGGTTCCATGTCTATCTCCTGGAATGGCTGCCGGCTACGCGCGAGACGGCATGCGACGGTCTCGACGAGTACGTCGCCGCGATCTGCGCGTGCGTTTCTCACGTTTCGAATGGGCCAGCGGGCAGAAAACCGTTCCTGATCGGTCACTCGCTGGGCGGAACCCTGGCGGCAATATCATCCGCTGCTTGCGCCGCCGAGACACTCCGCGGTCTCGTCCTCCTCGGAGCACCCGTCTGCTTCGAGCCGCAAACGAGCCGATTTCGCGATGCTTTGGTCGCGCTGGTGCCCCCGGAATTGTCCGAAACCGAGCCCTTCCCCGGCTCGCTCTTGTCGCACATGAGCGCCATGGCATCGCCCGGCACCTTCGTCTGGTCACGGCTCATGGATGCCGCCTTGAGCGTCGCCGATCATCACGCGCTCGACATCCATGCGCGGGTCGAGCGCTGGGCTCTCGATGAGGTCGCTCTCCCGGGCAAATTGGTCCACCAGATCATTCAATGGCTTTATCGGGAAAATCGCTTCTGCCGTGGAATCCTGAAGATCGGCACATCCGTGGTCGGTCCCTCCGCTCTCTCGACGCCGCTGCTTGCGGTCGTGAACACCGCGGACGAAGTAGCCCCGCCGGCCTCGCTCAAGCCGATCGCGGATGCGATGCCGGCCGGCAAGGCTCGTGTCATCGAATATCCCGGGGAAGCGGGCACCGCCCTGCAGCACCTCGCAATCCTCGTCGGCCGACAGGCGCGGGCGCAGGTGTGGCCCGGAATCGTCTCCTGGCTCGAAGGCGCGGCTGAACAGCCGATCATGCCTTCGTGAGGCTGATTTGAGCGCCATAGAGCTCTTCAAGCAGCTGCTCGTTGAGCTCGTCGTAGAGCGCGCCGATGCTCGGGGCCTGCGCCAATCTGCGGTCGCGCAGCTCATTCCAGAGCTCCGCGCAGGCCCGTCCGAAGCTGTGCGCATCGGAAACCTCGTAGGTCCCCTCGCACAAAGCGGCTCCATCCTTCTGAACTTGCAATCTCACCTTCATGCGGTGCTCCCGGGCGCGCTCCTGTCGTGCTCCCATCTGCCAGGCATACATGCAAGGCGGCCGTGCAGCGGCGCTAACCGGCTGGCCGTGTCGGCTTGATCAAGTCTCCAAGATCGGGCTCGCCGCAGCCTGCGAGAATGGCGCCGCGGACCTCGTCGCGCAGGCGCACCAGGGCGGCAAGGTCCGTCCCTGCGGGGGCAATCGGCTCCGCAACGGTCACGCCGATCGCCGTCCAGCGTGGAAACCACTGCTCGCCGCGCAGCATCGAGCGAGTGCCGCGCAGGATTGCCGGCACGACCGGCAGCGCGGCCTGCGCAGCAATCCTGAACGTCCCCAGATAGAAGCCGGACAACCCAGCCCTGCGGGTGAAGGTGCCTTCCGGGAAAAACACGAGCAAGCGCCGCTGCCGCGCTGTCGCCAACACGCTTTCGAGGTCGGCAAGGCTGTCGGCGAGATCGAACCGTTCGAGGAACAGCACTCCCAGACGCCGGAGCAGGACGCCGGCCAGCCATTGGCGCGCCAGCTCCTTCTTCGCAACATATACCGGCTCGCCCGGCAGGACCGCCGCGAGAATCAAGGCGTCTGCATAGCTCGCGTGATTGCAGGCCAATATCGCGCCCCCGAGGGGAATCCGGTCAAGACCGCTCACCGAGACCGGCACCCGCAGCATCGCGAGAGCGGCTCGAGCAGCGAAACGGATCGACGCCCATCGCCAGGCGAGACGCGGCAGGAGCAGCACGGGGATCGAGCCCGCCACGACCGCGGCGGCGATCACGATCCACCACCAGGCGGCGTAAGCGATTTGCCCGGCAGCTCGCTGCCATTGCGAGACGCGCACGCCGAGGCCCGCGAGACCGAGCCGCGCGAGCTGCCACCAGAGCGGGCGTTGCGGAACCTGCAGGGTCTTGCCCAGGTAGAGGTCTCGGGCTGCCGACCTCCTGATCTTGCCGCTCGCGGTCTTCGGCACGGTGCCGGGCTGCACCAGGACGACCTCGTCGGGCGGCCCCCCGACGATGTGGGTAGCGGCCTGCTGCGCCTGCATCTTCAGCGCCGCCTGCGCCGATGGATCGCGTTCGTCGCTTTCGGCGAGGACGACGACCCGCTCGGTACCGGATACGCGGTCAGTGACGCCGAACGCCGCGACACCGTTCCTGCGGATGCCGGGAACGGCCCCGACGGCTTCTTCGATCTCGTGCGGGGCAATGTGCTGCCCGGCGCGGATGATGATGTCCTTGATGCGGCCGGTAACGAAGAGGTCGCCGGCGGCAATGTAGGCGCGGTCGCCGGAATCGAGCCACCCCTCGTGGAACAGCTCGCGCGTCTTGGCGGCATTCTGGAAATAGCCGGAGGTGGCCGACGGACCGCGAAACTCGAGGCGTCCCTCCCGCCGCTCGCCGAGCTCGCGTCCCGTCTCGTCAACAATGCGAATCTCGTGCTCGGGGATGGGCTGTCCGCAGCCAACGATTTCCTCGACGTCAGGATCGTCCGCGGGCGCCGGCTCGGCCAGCCCGCGCGAGTTCAGAGCCTTGCGACTGATGCGATCGATGACCGGCGAGCGCCCCGGCGGCGGCAAGGTGACCGCCACCGCATTCTCCGCCAGGCCGTAAACCGGAGCCATCGCCCCGGGCTTGAAGCCGTAAGGCGCAAATCGGGCGATGAACCTGCGCATCGTGTCGACGCTCACCGGCTCGGCGCCATTCCCGACGAGCCGCAGCGAGCTCAGGTCCAGGCCGACGAGGTCGGAATCGCCGATCTTGCTCAGACAAAGCTCGAACGCGAAATTGGGCGCTGCCGAGAGGGTCCCACGAAACCGGTGGATCGCCCGGAGCCAGCTCTGCGGCCGCGCCAGAAAGCTCAGCGGCGACATGACGTAGAATTGGGCGCCGTAATAGAGGCATCCGAGCCATGCCCCGATCAGGCCCATGTCGTGATAAAGCGGCAGCCAGCTGACGAACACATCGGCGGGGCCGGCGTCGATCGCGCGGCCGATCGCACGAATGTTGGCAAGCAAATTGGCGTGGCTGAGCACCACGCCCTTCGGGTCTCCCGTGCTTCCCGAGGTATACTGGATGAGAGCCGTTGCGTCGGCGGAATGCAGGCGCGGCAACGCGATTTCGGAGGAGCGAAGCGTTCCGGCGCTTTCCACCGAGCCGAGCGAGGGCACGAGGCCTCGCAGCAGCGAGCCCAGCCGGAGCCCCTCCGGCACCGTGATCAGCATGCGGGTGCCGGCGTTGCGCAGGATCCCGGCCTGGCGGCGTGCATAGTCTTCGATCTGGGCGCGCTGCAGCGGCGGGTAGATCGGCACCGGCACCGCACCGGCATAGAGGATGCCGAAGAAGCACGTGAAGAAATCGGTGCCGGTGGGCAGCATGAGCGCGATGCGGTCTCCGGGCATGATGTCGCGCCGGATCAGCCCGGCCGCGATCGCGCGCGCCAGCCGGGCGAGCTGCCCATAGGTGAGCGAGCCGGTGGCGGTTGCGTCATCCTCGAGAACGGTGACGTGCGGCCGGTCGGCATGCTCGCCGAGGTGCCACTCAAGCACCTCCAGCAAGGTCTGCTGCCCGGTCGGCGGCGAAATAGCCGCTGCCGGGGCCGGGAGTGGTCGCGAGTCGACGCCGGCGCCGGTCGGACCGGCTTGCTCGAGCGCGTGGAGAAGATCGCCCACGCTAGCCGCTTCGCCCGCCAAGCTGATGGACAACCGGGTTCCGAAAGCCCGCTCGAGGCGGGAAATCAGCTCGGTACGGGCCAGGCTGTCGATGCCGAGATCCCTCTCGAGATGACTCGAGAGGGACATTTCCCCTGCTCTCGCGTGCTGAGGATGCAGCTCGCGGGCAAGCTCGCCGACCAGGGCGATGAGGACGCGTTCCCGCTCTTCCGGATCGGCGCTCGGCCTCTCTCCCGGATTGACGCTCGGCCTGTTGCGGCGATCGACGGCAATATTCACCTTGGAAAAACTACTCGGCTGCGACGATCAAGGCATTGATCCGGATCAACTCGCGCAGTTTGATCTTGCTCAAGGCGTCTGCGGGCCCGGGGTTGCAGATTTTCGTATCGGTGTCCTCGGTTCGCCAGGCTCGTCTGCACCTTTGGGATCCGGGGGTATCCCGGCAGCTAGGAGCAAGCATGCCATATGCGACGAACAACGATCTGCCCCTCACGGTGCGCGAGCACTTGCCGCCGCACGCACAGGACATCTATCGCGAGGCCTTCAACCACGCTTTTGCGGCGCACTTTCAGGACCCCGGCCGCGAAGAAAGGTCCCACCGCATCGCCTGGGGGGCAGTGAAGCGAACTTACGTGAAGGTCGGCCACAGCTGGATTGCCCGCGGAGCTGCCGGATCGTCCGCCTAGCCGGCAACTTTGCGCAAGCTCCCCGAAGGAGAACCTGAATGTCCTACGCGACGCTGATGGTGCACGTCGACGCCAAGGAGAAGCTCGACGGCCGGGTGAGCGTTGCCGCTGAGCTAGCCGATCGCTTCGACGCGCTTCTTGTCGGCATCTCCGCGTGGAGACCGACTGCCGTCTTCGTTTCGGCAGAGGAGCTGGCCGATCCTCCACCGACGCAACCGCATTTGCGCGATATGATGAGCGCGCTCGATCTCAAGGGGCGGGAATTTCGCGCCGCCGTCGAGAGGGACGGCCGGCGGGTGGAATGGCGATCTGTTCTGGAAACACCGGTCGAGGCGGTCGCACGCGCAGCGCGCGCAGCCGATCTCGTAATCATCGGCCGGAGCGACCGCAGCGGCAGCCCGTTTGTCACACTGGACCCCGGCACCCTGGTCTTGAAAACGGGACGCCCCGTCCTGGTGGTGCCCCCGGCGGTGACCACCCTCCTCCCCCGGCGCGTAGCCATTGCCTGGAAAGACGCGCGGGAGGCGCGCCGCGCCGTCCAGGATGCGGTCCCCTTCCTGCACGAGGCCGAAAGCGTGCTGGTCGTCGAGGTTTCCGAGGCGGGCGAGGGCGAAGAGGCACTCGCGCACGTGAAGGACGTGGCCGGCTATCTGACCCGTCATGGCATCGAGGTGATCGCCGAGCGGGTCCGGCCTGACGAGGTCGGCGCCAGCGAATCACTGCTGCATCTGATCCGGGACGAGAACATCAACCTGATCGTGGCCGGCGCCTACGGACATTCGCGGATCGGCGAGTGGGCATTCGGAGGGGCCACGCGCGGCCTGCTGGCGGCGAGCCCGATCTGCTGTCTGCTGTCGCATTAAGATCGGATGCAAGCCATGTCATATGCGGCTCTGATGGTGCATTTCGACGATACTCCCGCCGCGCACGCGCGGACCCGGCTGGCGGTGGATCTGGCCGCACGGTTCGGCGCAGCCTTGATCGGCATCACCGGCTATTCCTACGTGCCCAGCTTTCTTGCCGGCGGCTCCGCAGCCAAGGCAGCTCAACCGGACAGCGACTATCAGGAGATGCTGGGAGCGCTTACCGATTTCGGCGCGAAATTCCGCGATCTGGCAAAGCACGCTCGGAAGGTTGAGTGGCGGGGGAAGCTCGAAAGCGCCAATGACCTGGTTCCGCGGGAAGCGCGAGCCGCGGACCTGATCATCCTCGGAGGGGCGCAGGATCCGGCCGATCTCTTCTACTCCCTGCATCCCGACGTCGTCATCCTTCGCGCTGGCCGGCCCGTCCTGCTCGTCCCTGCCGAGATCAGCGGGCTAGAGGCGCGGCGCGTCGTCGTCGCGTGGAAGGACAGCCGCGAAGCGCGTCGCGCAGTCCGCGACGCGCTGCCGTTCCTGACCCAGGCACACGACGTCGTTATCGTGACGATTTGCGAGCACGGCAACGAGGCTGAAGCCCGGAAGAGCATCGACGATCTCGCCGTCTACCTCCAGCGTCACAAGGTGAATGTGGCAGCCAAAGCGTGCCTGCACACGACCCAACCCGTTGCCGGCGAGCTCGTGCGGTTCGCGAAGAACGAGAACTCGGATTTGATCGTCACCGGCGCCTACGGCCGGAGCAGGTTGGGGGAATGGGCGCTGGGCGGCGTCACGCACGACCTTCTGTGGGACAGCCCCCTGTGCTGCCTGTTGTCGCACTGAACGAAGATCGCATCTCTGGATCGACCGCCAAAAAAGGATATTGAAGTGCCGGCACGGTCAGTCGGCAGGCGGGAGCTTGCGCATGAAAACACCCAAACGTCCCTATGCTGTACCCCGGAAATTGGAGCCGAGCCTCGCTCGCGTGCTGGCCTATTGGGAAGAGCTCAAGCGCGGCGAGGCTGAGATGCCGTTTTGGGATGATCTCAAAATCTCCGCATTGCCCGATCTCTCAGGGAGACTGATGCTCGTCGAGGTGGCTGACAAGCCCGTTCGCTTTCGGCTCGGGATCATTGGCGAGGACATCAGGACGCGATACGGCGGTGACCTTGCCGGCAAGTTCCTGGACGAGATCGAGGTGCGTTCTCCGCTCGAGTACTTGAATTCTCAATGCAGCACCACGGTGGAAGACCGCGTGCCGACCTACTACGGACACGATGTGGTGAAGGCGAGCAGCGCTCGCGCGGCGGACGCTTATTCCCGGTTGCTTCTTCCGATGTGGGGCAACGGCCACATCGGAATGCTGCTGGGAGCCGTCGTCTGGTCCTGAACGGCATTGCTGCTCCTGATGATCCGGCACGCCTGGCGTTCGTCGCGCGGGCGTGTCCGGCAAGCAGATGGCCGGCTTTTCAGCTGTTCCAGCCCTGAGCCCGAGAGATGACCGACATCGTCACCCTTACGATCAATCCCTCGATCGACGTCGCCACGGCGGTCGAGCGAGTGTCTCCCATTCACAAGCTGAGGTGCGGTCCGGCGCGACGCGATCCGGGCGGCGGCGGAATCAATGTGGCCCGTGTCGCCAGGCGGCTTGGTGCGGACGTGATCGCCATTTATCCGACCGGCGGTGTGCTGGGCCAGCTGCTGCGCCGCCTGGTGGATCAAGAGGGGGTTCCGGGATTGACCATTGCCGTCTCCGAGGAGACCCGCGAAGACATCACGGTCCTCGAGAAAGCGAGCGGCCAGCAATACCGGTTCATTCTACCCGGCCCGACGCTCGGCGAGCAGGAATGGCGCGCCTGTCTCGATGTCCTTGCCTCGGTCGATCAGCGATCGCGCCTGGTGGTCGCCAGTGGAAGCCTGCCGCCGGGGGTGCCCGAGGACTTCTACGGTCGAACCGCCCGAGCTACCAGGCAGGCGGGAGGCAAGATCATCGTCGATGCCTCGGGGGCCGCGCTGCAAGCGGCGCTCGAGGCCGGCGTGTATCTGGTCAAGCCCAGCCTGCGGGAATTGGAGGCGTTGATGGGGAAACCTCTGCAGACGCAGAACGAGCGTATCCGCGCCTGCCGATCCTTGATCGAGAATGGTCGAGCCGAGATCGTCGCATTGACGCTGGGGGATCAGGGCGCTTTGCTGGTCACCGGGGATCGCGCGTTGCGTGCGCAAGGCCTGCCGATCACGCCGGTAAGCGTCGTGGGGGCTGGAGACAGCTTCCTCGGCGCCATGACCTGGAGCCTCGCGTCCGGTCACGCCGTCGAGAGCGCGTTTCGGTATGGCGTGGCGGCCGGCTCGGCGGCGGTGCTGATGCCCGGCACGGAATTGTGCCGCCAGCAGGATGTCGAGCGTCTGGTCAAGGATGTGCGGGTGCAGGCGATCCAGACGGTCTCTTGATCGGAGCTGAGTCAGAGCGCCGTCATGGCCGGCATCGCCGGTGCTCCTTCGAGGCTTCAGGACTGTTTCAGCAAGGCGGCAGCGCCGATCAGGGCCGGAAGCGGACGAACAATCACGTAGGTGGGAATGGTCGCAAGGAAGCTGCGCAATCGACCCTTCGCCTCGAACCTCTCCCGAAACTCGGATTCGGCGAAGGACGGTCCGAGCCTCGGCACTATTCCGCCGGCTATGTAGATGCCGCCGCGGGCGCCGAGCATCAGCGCAAGATTGCCGGCCACGGTGCCGAGCATCGCACAGAAGACTGCGGTGGCCTTGCGCGTGCGGGAATCCTCTTCCCAAATGCGCGGACTGGTGACCTGGGCGGGGGTGAACGGTGCGGCCGGAACCCCCGCCAGCTCGCAAAGCGTATTGTACAGGTTCACCAGGCCGGGGCCGGACAGCACGCGCTCGGCCGAGACGTGGTCGTAGCGCCTGCGCATGTGATCGAGGATGGCGCTCTCTTCCGCGCTGGCAGGCGCCATGGTCGCATGCCCCCCCTCGCCGGGGACCGGCAGCGGCCCGCCGGTCGCCGGAACCAACGCGCTGACGCCGAGCCCCGTGCCGGGCCCGATCAGGCCGATGGGCGAATCCGCTACCGGCGAGCCAGGCCCGATCTGCACCCGATCGGTCTCGCGAAGCTGGGGGATCGCGAGCGCATTCGCAGCAAAGTCGTTGATCACCCGAAGCCGCTGCAGGCCCAGGTGCCGGCGCAGGGCCTCGACCGAGAATGTCCAGTCGTGGTTGGTGAGGGTGACCTGATCGCCCGTGACCGGCGCGGCCACCGCCAACACCGCTTCTCTCGGCTTGGCGGGCGGTGACTCCGCACCCAGGAATGCATCGAGAGCATCCGCCAGGGTCGAATAGTCGTTCAAGGCATATACCCGAGCCTGAGTCATGGCGCCGTCGGGCCGGCTCAACGCAAAGCGCGCGTTCGTGGCGCCGATGTCTCCGATGAGAGAGAGGTCGGCGCTCATGCTTTTGCCAGCTTGCGCGCGCCGCTCTGCAGGGTCCTTTCCGCCGCGGCGACCCGCTGCTTCACTGCCAGGAAGCTGTCCGGGCTCACCGAGATCGAATCGATACCGCAGGCGACCAGGAACTCGGCGAATTCCGGGTGATCGCTCGGTGCCTGCCCGCACAGGCCGACCTTGGCCCCTGCCCTGCCTGCCTCGCGGATGACGCTCTCGATCATCCACTTCACCGCCTCGTCCTGCTCGTCGAACAGGCCGGCGAGCTCCTCGGAATCGCGGTCGATCCCGAGCGTCAGCTGGGTGAGGTCGTTGCTGCCGATCGAAAACCCGTCGAACCGCTCGGCGAAGGCCTTGGCCAGGATGACGTTCGACGGGATCTCGCACATGACATAGACCTGCAGCCCCTGCTGGCCGCGTCGCAGCCCGTTCTCCGCCATCACCTCCAGCACCCGGTCCGCTTCCCGGGTCGAACGGCAAAACGGAATCATCACGACAACGTTTCGAAATCCCATCTCCTCGCGCAGCCGGCGAATGGCACGGCACTCGAGGGCAAAGCCGTCGCGATAGCGCGGCGAGTAGTAACGCGAGGCGCCGCGAAACCCCAGCATCGGGTTCTCCTCCTTCGGCTCGAACTCGGCGCCGCCTATGAGATTGGCATATTCATTCGTCTTGAAATCGCTCATCCGCACGATCACCGGCTTTGGATGATAAGCCGCGGCTATGCGGGCCAGGCCGCGGGCAAGGCGGTCGACGAAATATTCGGTCTTGTCCGGATAGCTCTCGGTCAGCTGCAGGATCAGGCGCTTCGCGCTCTCGTCCCGGAGGCGATCGTGGCGCGCCAGGGCCATCGGGTGAATCTTGATGTGGTTGCTCACCACGAATTCCATGCGCGCCAGCCCGACACCGTCGGCGGGGATCCGCCACCAGCGGAATGCTGCCGCCGGATTGGCCAGGTTGAGCATGAGCTGCGTGCGGGTTGCCGGGAGACCGGCGAGGTCCAGCTCCTCGACCTCGAAATCGAGAAGACCCTCATAGATGAAGCCTTGATCGCCCTCGGCACAGGACACCGTGACCTCCTGCTCGTCGTGCAGGAGCTGTGTCGCCCGTCCCGTACCCACCACTGCGGGCAGCCCGAGCTCGCGGCTGACAATCGCCGCGTGCGAGGTGCGTCCGCCGTGATCGGTGACGATCGCGGCCGCCCGTTTCATGATCGGCACCCAATCCGGATCGGTGGTCTCCGTCACCAGGACCGCACCGTCGACGAAGCGCTCGATCGCGCGCGGGCTTTCGATCAGGCACACGCGCCCGGTGACGACGGCATCGCCGATGCTGAGCCCGGAGACGAGCACCCGCCCCCGGGACTTGAGACGGTAGGACCTGAACGCGCTCGCCTCCCGGCGCGACTGCACCGTCTCCGGCCGCGCCTGGACGACGAACACCTCGCCGCTTTCGCCGTCCTTTGCCCATTCCATGTCCATCGGTCGGCCATAATGCTCCTCGATGGCGCAGGCCCAGCGTGCGAGCAGCAGGATGTCCTGATCCCCAAGCACGAGCGCGCCGCGCTCCGCCCTGGAGGTCGGCACGTTGCGGGTCCGGCGGTCGCCGTCCTTGGCGTAGATCATCTTCTCGGTCTTCCCGCCGACCCGCTTCTCGATGATCGGCACGACCGATGGATCCGACAACAGCGGCTTGTAGACCTGATATTCGTCGGGATCGATGGTGCCTTGCACGACGTTCTCGCCGAGGCCCCAGGCAGCGTTGATCACCACCACGCGGTCGAAACCGGTCTCGGTATCGATCGAGAACATGACGCCCGCGCTGCCCAGATCGGAGCGCACCATGCTCTGGACGCCGACCGACAGCGCGATCTTTAGATGATCGAAGCCTTTCGCCTGCCGATAGGCGATGGCCCGATCGGTGAACAGCGATGCGTAGCAGCGACGGCAGGCCTCGAGAAGCGCGCTCTCCCCGCGGACGTTGAGATAGCTTTCCTGCTGGCCGGCAAAGCTGGCCTCGGGCAGGTCCTCGGCGGTGGCGCTGGAGCGCACCGCGACATCGGCATCGGCCTTGCCGGACCGCCGGCAAAGCTCGCGGTATCCGGATGCGATTGCCTGGGCGAGGTCGGCCGGCCAAGTGCCGCGCAGGAACGCGCGGCGGATCGCGGAACCCACTTCCGGGAGGGAAGCCTTTCCCGCGTCGAGCTCGCCGAGCATCGCAGCGAGCGTTTCTCTCAGCCCGTTCGATTCGACGAACTTCCAATAGGCTTGCGCCGTGGTTGCAAACCCCGCAGGCACCCGAACGCCTCGCCCTCCGAGGTGCTGCACCATCTCGCCGAGCGACGCGTTCTTGCCGCCCACGAGCCCCACGTCCCCACGCCCGAGCTTCTCAAGCCAGAGGACGAGAGCGCGTTCTGCAGTCATGATGAGGCTCCTTGCGCCCGGCGCGGCGACGATGAAGCGGCACGCGGCGTCCCCTGCCGCGGCGAAGGGTCTGCTCGGTCGCGGAGCGAGACCGCGAGGCTCCTCCTGCCGGGTTACTCGACCGGCAGCCCGGTGCGCGCCTCCGGATTCTGCTCCAGGAAGTGCCGCAGCGCCATGAACAGCTCCGCCGCGTGCTTCACGCGGCCGGCGTCGAGGGCCGCGTGGATGTCGTCGACTATCATCGTTCGTATCTTTTCGCCGCCGTGCGGCTGCTTGAGCAGATAGCTGGCGAGCGCGGCAGCAGCTATCTCGGGAATGTGCTCATGCTCGCTGATTGCGGCGACTTCCTCCTCGTCGAGGCCGCAAAGTCCGATGCAATCTTCCAGGGAAATCATGTGTATCACCATCTCAGCTCGCGCGCGGCGGCTCTTCCTCCTCGTCAGCCGTGAGGATCGCAACGATCTCGCCGGCTACCCGCTGCAACGGCTCACCGGGGCCGAAGACGTCGGGATCACCCGAGAGCCAGACAGATGCCTCTTCCAGGTCGAGAACGGTGGGGCGCAGCGCCAGAATGTCCAGCAGCTTCGGGTCATCCAATGCCCCGAGGATGCGCATCACATCCTCCCTCGAGGCGGGATGCTTCTCTGCTACGGTTCGAACCTTCGGCATTGGCCTTCTCCGGACAACCTCACTGTTTGCGTCCCGACCCGGCACGGCCTCCGCAGAGCCCAATCATCACCGCTCATGCTTCGCCGAGGCCAACCGAGCACAATGTTTCAGGCGAGCTTTTGATCTTGATCAACAATGACAGCGAAAATTTTGTTCCTGGTAGCCTGAGCAGCTCGCGAGCGCTCAGCCGAGCTCCTTCGCCGGCCTTCCCCGCAGACGCCCGCCGGGCCGCTCTCGCCGGCACAGATGAGGCGAATCGATCTTGATCAGCGACGCAGCCTCTTTGCAGCTTGCGAGCGACTGGACACCTACTGGTCGAGAGACCGGAAATCTCGAGCTCACGCTGAGCAACGGATCTGGACTCACTCTGCACCGCTTTCGGCTTGCGTTCACATCGCTGTTTCCGCTGGTCGTGCAGGACCAGCAGCTGCGAGGCGGCCGCCTGAGTGAACGGTTCTCCAACTATCAGGTGATCTCGCCGCCCGAGGGATTCGTCCTCGCGCCGGGTGCGAGCTGGTCGTTTTCCGCCCAGCTCGGTTGCGCACTCCAGCATTACACGTCGGCAGTGAAAAGCGCCTATCTGATCCTGGAAGACGAGGGAACCCTTCCCGTCGTTGCCAGCCCCACCACCCGCAACGGTGAACGCGGGGTGCCGCTGACCACGGCGGCGCCGGTGTCGAACCTTGCCTGCGAGCTCCCGCTCGGGCTCGTTCCGTTTCCTTTCGGTGCCCGCATCCGCGGCGCTCGGGAGAAGGCGAGTGCACTTCGTCTTGCCGATGCTCCGGCGAGTGCCGAACAGGCCTTCCATGCGGCGGCCGTCTTGGCGGAGCGGCTCTTCCCGTCCGATCCCGCCTTGTTCACGCGGTCCGGTGATATCGGGTGCGCGGCCCGACCGGCCGCCGACATCGGAGAGGAAGGGTACAGGATCAACTTCGCCGCGGATGCGGTGACATTGCACGCATCCCGGCCTGCCGGTTTCCTCTACGGGTTTATCAGCCTCGGCCAGATTCTCCGCGCCACTCGCCTCGACCCGTCCCGGTTTGTCTTTCCTTCAAGCGGCGAGATTGTCGACGCGCCCCGCTTCGCCTGGCGCGGCATGCTGGTCGATGTCGCGCGGCAGGTCTTTCATCCCGCCGAGCTGACCTCGATCATCGACTACGCGGCCTGGCACAAGCTGAACCGGCTTCATCTTCATCTCAGCGACGATGAAGGCTGGCGGCTGCACGTGCCCGGATACCCCCAGCTCGCGGAAATCGCGGGACGCCGCGGTCACGGTCTGCCGATCCCTCCCCTGCTCGGCAGCTCGGCGGAGCCGTACGGCATTGTCTATTCGCCCGACGATATTGCTGCACTCACGCGCCGGGCCGCGGAGCTGAACATCGCGCTGGTGCCTGAGATCGACATGCCTGGGCACAGCTACGGCGTGCTGCAGGCGATACCCGAGCTGAGGGATTGCGCCGATACCGGCAGCCAGCGCGGCATTCTCAATCCTGCCGTCCCGAAAACGTACGAATACGTGCGCGCCGTCATCGGCGAGGTGAGCCGTCTGTTTCCATCGCCATGGATTCATGTCGGCGGCGACGAGGTACCCGCAGATGCCTGGTCGGGGTCGCCGCTGGCGAGAGACTTCATGCGGGCCCGCGGCCTGCAGCAGCCATACCAGTTGCAATCGTATTTTTTGCGCCGGGTGCAGGAGATCGTGCGCGATCACGGGCGTTGCACCGGCGCGTGGGAGGAGGCCGCGCTGGGCGGGGGCATGGCCCCGAGCCATTGCTATCTGCTGGCATGGCGCAAGTCTGCGAGCGGGCTTGCGCTCGCCCGCCAAGGCTATGATGTCGTGCTTTCGCCTGGCGAAGCCTATTATCTCGACATGGCGCAATCCGACGACTGGTGGGATCCGGGGATGGATTGGGCCGGAACCGTCTCGGCGGAGCGCTGCTATTCCTATCAGCCCGGCGGCGACTGGCGGCCCGAGCTGGTGCCGCGGCTCCTGGGGGTGCAGGCCTGCCTGTGGAGCGAGAACCTGCATGATCGCGGAATTCTCGCTCGCCTGACCACCCCGAGGCTCGCAGCCGTGGCCGAGAGTGCCTGGAGCCCCTCGGGCAGCAAGAGCTTCGGACGATTCGCGGCCATCGCCGGCTTGCTGCCGAGCCTGTCGGTTGGCAGCCGGAGATAGTCGCGCTGCCGGCAGTGGCTACGATCGGGTCCGATGCAGCCAGGACTGGCGCTCGAGCTCGTTGAGGCGAGCGCGCGCGGCCTCATCATTCGTGACGCCCATCCCGCTGCGAATGCTCCGGACCAGCGCGCGCAGCAGGTCACCGCGGCTGACAACTCCGACCAGCGCCCCATTGCGCACCACCGGCAGGCGCTTGATTCGCCGTGATTCCATCATCCGGGCCACCTCGTCGAGCGAGGCATCCTCACCAACAGTTGCCGGATTGGGCGTCATTACCTCGGCGACCTTGCGCTCGCCCCAGCGCTCCGCCCCGGCTGGAGGAATCGAGTGCCCGGCCAGCACCTCGAACCATCTTGGCCGAGGCTGGTCGCCGGAACGCCGGCCGGGACGCAGAAAATCCCGTTCCGTGACAACGCCCACCGGATGCCCCTTTGCATCGACCACGGGCAGACCGCTGATCTCGTGGCGCAGCATCAGCTCGCCCGCCTGCAGGATCGAGGCGTCGGCGGGAACGGAGATCGCCGGCCGCGCCATGACATCGCGAACCTTGAGGGGCCCTTTTCTCCTGATCGGCTCGGCCAGCGACCTCATGGAACATAGATACGACGGAGAACGACGTGATCTTTTGAGGCAGATCAATTCGCGCCGGAAGCGTCAGACCTAGACGTTGACGATGGCCGCGCCTTACCAGGTCAATTCAGCCGTCGCCCAGAGGCAGCTGCTGAGGCGGTTCTGGCGGGATGCTCGCCGGTTCTGGACCGAGCGATGGGCCGGCATCGCCTGGAGCCTGAGCATCTTTCTGGTGCTGCTCGTTCTTGCACAGCTGCTGGTGCAATACCTGTTGAACATATGGACCCGCAACTTCTTCGATGCAATCGCCCTTCGCGATGCGCCGGCATTATGGACGCAGGCACAGGCGTTTATCGTCCTCGCGAGTCTCAGCACGATCCTGGCGGCCAGCTCGGTATGGGGCCGCATGACTGCGCAACGCAAATGGCGTGAAGCAGTCACCAGGCTCGTGATCGAGCATTGGCTCGCCAAGGATCGCTTTCGGCAGCTCAACTATCTTGCCAGCGGATGCGATAACCCCGAATTTCGAATATCCGAGGATCTTCGCGTCGCTACCGATTCTCCCGTCGATCTGGTGCTGGCATTCCTATCGTCGGTGCTCACCGCGATCACATTCTTCAGCATCCTCTGGGAGGTCGGCGGCACCCTGACCCTTGCCGCATTCGGGCGGACATGGTCGATACCCGGCTATCTGGTCGTGGCGGTCACCATCTATTCCAGCTTGTTCTCAGCCATGATGGCTCTGATCGGCCATCGGCTGACGGCGATCATCGAGCGAAAGAATCAGGCGGAGGCTGAATTTCGGGCGGCTGCCGATCTCCTGCACCTGGATGCTGCGCCGGAAGCGGACGGCAACTCGGGCGGGAGGCGCGCGCTATGGCTCGCGGTGCACCGGGTGTTGCGGCGATGGCGCGATCTATGCTGGCAGCTCGTCGGCACCACGGTCGTGTCGCATGCCAATTTCCTGTTGGCGCCGGTCGTGGCCTGGCTGCTGTGCGTGCCGAAATATCTCGCCGGCACAATGTCGCTGGGCGAGCTCACCCAGGTCGCCGCAGCCTTCGTCACGGTGCAGAGCGCATTCAACTGGCTCGTTGACAACTACGGGCGGCTTGCCGACTGGCGCTCCTCAGTGCATCGCCTGGCGCGGCTGCTGATGGCCATCGACGCTCTCGACGGCGCCCCCGAAAGCGCAGCATTCCTGCCGGCCGCGGACCGTGCCGGCGATGATCGGACCCCCGCCGAAGCTGCATCCGGCCTGCGGACCAGATCCACCGGAATAGCCTCGACCTAGGGTCGAGCCGCCGGCTCGAAACGGCCGGCAGGCTGCATCTCTCGCGCAGCTCTGATCAAGTCGGAATACCAATGGAACGATGCCTTCGCGGTCCGCTTCTGCGTCGGGTAGTCGATATGGACGATACCGAAGCGCGTGCCATAGCCCTGGCCCCACTCGAAATTGTCCAGCAGCGACCACACGAAATAACCGCGCACGTCGGCACCCTCTGCCACCGCCACCCTCATTGCATCGGTATAGGACGCCAGAAAATCGATCCGCTCGCTGTCGCAGATCCTGCCGGCGTCGTCGGGGAGCTCATGCCCGCCAAACCCGTTCTCCAGCACGTAGATCGGCAGCCGATAACGTGCATTCACCATCAGCAGCGTGTCGCGGAATGCGGCGGGAACGATCGGCCAGCCAATCGGTGTGCGGGGCAGAGCGGCGGGAGCCGCACCGAATGCAAGGCCGAGCGGGCTCGCCGGATCGTGCTTCGCATAGAGCGGAGAGTAATGGTTCAGGCCGAACCAGTCGATCGGCCGGCAGATGCGGGCGACATCCCCTGGCCGAATGTGGGGCTCCATGACCGCGGCGAGCCGCGCGGGATAGCGCCCGAGGCACTGCGGCTCGGGGAAGGCCGCATTCCAGTATGCGTCGAACAGCTCGGCCGCCTTCGAATCCGCGGCACATTCCGGCAGGCAGGGCTGCACATTGTGAATGGCGCCAACCGATGCATCCGGCACCAGCGAGCGCAAGGCGTCCACGGCCGCGCCATGCGCCAGGTTCACGTTGTGAATGACGCGATGCAGCGGCTCGACGCCGGACAGGCCGGGAGCGCTGTCGCCAAAACCGTAGCCGAACAGCGCAAAAACCGACGGCTCATTGAAGGTGGCAAAGCGCTTGACCCGGTCACCATATCGGCGGGCGACCAGGGAGGCGTAATCCGCAAACCAGTCCGCGGCATCACGCACCGTCCACCCGCCGAGATCATCCAGGGACTGCGGCAGGTCCCAGTGATAGAGGCACAGCCAAGGCTCGATCCGGGCGGCGAGGAGCGCATCGACCAGCCGGTCGTAGAAATCCAATCCACGCTCATTCGCGATTCCGCGCCCATGCGGGAGAACGCGCGGCCAGGCCACCGAGAACCGGTAGGCCTGCACGCCGAGCTCACGCATGAGCCCTATGTCCTCGGGATAGCGATGATAGTGGTCGCAGGCGGTATCGCCGGTCTCGTGGTTGGCAACGCGGCCGGCAGCGCAGAACGTATCCCAGATGCTGGGTCCGCGCCCGTCCTCGCCGGTTGCGCCCTCGATCTGAAAGCTCGAGGTTGAAACCCCCCAGGTGAAGTCCTCCGGGAACCGCCGATTTTTGCTCAACCAAACATCCTCCTCCAGCGGGGCACCTGCACGGTTGCGAGATTTGCGCCTTGATTTCCTTGATCAGAATCAAAGCCCAAAAGGCTCCTTTGCAGACAATGCTGCACCAATCGGCTTGTCCGGAGCCAAGCATGGCAACTGAGCTGTCGCGAACGTCGTGGGGCGGCCTGGCGATCGGCGCGCCTGCACGGCCGGGTGGATTCTTCCGGGTTGCGCAGAGCGCGGGAGTCTGGTGGCTGATCGATCCCGATGGAGGCCGATTTCTTTCAAAAGGGGTGAACACCGTCCGTTTCGATCAGGATTGCATACTGAACACCGGTCGCATCCCCTATGCCGAGGCCTGCCATCGCAAATATCGCAGCCACGCCGCCTGGCAGTCGGCTGCGGCGCGACGCCTGTCGTCATGGGGGTTCAACACGTTAGGTGCGTGGTCCGACCCGGCCGTCCGTGGCGCGGGAGCGTCACGGCTGGCGCTGACGCCCAATCTCGATCTCGGAGCCTCGTTCAAGGAGCGGACCCGCAGCGGTGGCGAGCCGTCGCAAGCCTTCCCCGACGTGTTCGACGTGCAATTTGCCGCTCACGCCCGCAGCAGAGCCGGTGAGCTCTGTGCGCCGTTGCGGCAGGACCCGAGCGTGATCGGCTGGTTCACCGACAACGAGCTGCGCTGGGGGCCGGACTGGCGCGGCAGCGACGAGCTTCTGACGGTGTTCCTCAATCTGCCGGGCAGCAGTCCTGGTCGACGGGCGGCAATCGCCTTTCTAGCCGAGCGGTACCGTCAATTCGACGATTTCAACGCGGTATGGCGCACGACCGCTCGATCGTGGGAAGCGCTGCCGGCGATCCCGCGGCTGATGGCTCCCTATAGGCGCGGCACGGTGTATGAGCGCGATCCTGCCGTCGAGCGCGCCAGCAACAGCGCCGACCTCGGGCGCGCCGCTTTCGTCGGGGATTGCGACGCCTTCAGCGGCGCGCTGGCACGACGCTATTTCGAGATCACCAAGGCTGCGATCAGGGATGCCGATCCAAATCACATGCTGCTCGGCTGCCGCTTCGCCTATGTGCCGGAGCCCGTGGTGCTCGCCGCGGCTGCGGGCTCCGTCGACGTCATATCGTTCAACTGCTACGGCTTCGATCCGACCGCGCCCATCGACGCCTACGCCGCGACCGGCAAGCCCTGCATCAACACCGAATTTTCTTTTCGGAGCGAGGATTCGGGCCTGCCGAACACGATCGGAGCTGCGCCGCAGGTTGCGACGCAAGCGGATCGGGCCCGCTGCTTCCGCCATTATGTTTCGGCCGGCCTGCGCCGACCTTCGCTCGTGGGCTATCACTGGTTCGAGCATGCCGATCAGCCCGCCGAAGGCCGTTTCGACGGCGAGAATTCCAACTATGGAATCGTCACCATCGGCGACGAGGTATACGAGGATCTCGCGCGAACGATGACCGCAGTGAACGAGGAGGCTGACGAGATTCACAGCGTCCCCGCGCAGCTCGCGGCGTGACCGGCTGGAGACGACGGCTCGATGGCCAATCAAGCCAAGATCGCATTCATCGGCGCTACCAGCATGTCGTTCGGAATCAGCATGTTCCGCGACATCTTCTCGAGCCGGGAGCTGTCGGGTAGCACGCTCACCCTGGTCGGCCGCAACCAGCAGAGCCTGGCCCGTATGGCCAAGCTGGCTCGATTGCTGAACACAAGATCGGGCGCGGGCCTGAAGGTCGAGCATACGACGGATCGCCGAGCGGCTCTCGCAGGCGCCGGTTTCGTCATCAATGCCACTGCGGTCGACCGGCTGCGGATGTGGCAGCTCGATTTCGAGGTCCCGCGCAAGCACGGCATTCGCCACACGCTGGGCGAGAATGGCGGGCCCGGCGGCCTGTTCTTCACCCTGCGCACCCTCCCGCTGGTGTTCGATATCGTCCGGGAGATGGAGGAGCTCTGCCCAAAGGCGCTGTTCATCAACTTCTCCAATCCCGAAAGCCGGATCATTCTGGCGCTGGGCAAGTACAGCCGGATCTCGGCCGTCGGGCTGTGCCACGGGATTTTCATGGCACAGCACGATGTCGCCCGCATCATGCGCCTGAAGCCTGACGAGATCGAGGTCTGGGGCGCCGGCCTCAATCATTTCCAGTGGCTGCTGCAGATCCGCGACCGTACCAGCGGCGAAGACCTGTATCCGCTTCTTCGCCGAAACGAGCGGGCGCACGATGCTTCGTTCGCGCCGCTCTCGCGACGCCTGTTCCGGGCGTTCGGCTACTGGCCCTCCTGCAGCGACGAGCACCTGGGTGAGCTTCTGCCCTACGGGTGGGAGGGCGGGGAGACCGGATATGACTTTGCCGGCGATCGGCGCGATCGCGATGACTTCCGGGCTACGCTCGAGCGCGTCCTCTCGGACGAGGCGCCGATCCCCTCCGACTGGCTCGCGCCGTCGGGCGAGCGCGGTGTCGCCGTGCTCTCCGGAATCCTCCACAACCAGAAACGCTTTGTCGAATCCGGTGTCGTTTACAATCGAGGCGCGATCCCGAACTTGTCGGCTGATGCCGCAGTCGAAGTGCCGATACTGGCCGATGCTGCCGGCGTTCATCCGGTCTCGCTCGGTCCTCTGCCGGAAGGTCTCGCCAAGCTCCTCTCCATGCAGGTGGCCGTGCAGCAGCTGGCGGTCGAGGCTGCGGTTCATGCGTCGAAGGAGATCGCGCTACAGGCGTTGCTGATCGATCCCGTGGTCAATTCTAGCAAGGGGGCCATCGGCCTGCTCGAAGAGCTGTGGGAGGCCAATCGACCCTATATCCGCAAGTGCGTCTGATGCTGCCGCATCACGGGAACAGCCTCCCTTGGTCAGCGCCTCAATTTCACCCGCGAACGGCACCGGGAACACCGCTTTGACGCGGCCCGTCAACACCGGATTCACCCGGCAAGCTTGCGCTCGAGATAGGCCACGGCTCCCTGCAGGGTGAAGAGCTTGGGATAGTCGGTCTCCGGGATCTCGATCCCGAGCCGACGGTGGACGGCGATCACGAAATTGAGGAAATCCATCGAGTCGATATCGAGAGAATCCCGCAGATCCGCGCCGGGATCGAGCGCGTGCAAATCCATCTCGGGGGCGATGTTCCCGAGCTCCTCCTGGAGGATAGCGCGAATATCCGCCTCGGTCACAGCTTCTCCGGCTCCTGCAGCAGCTTGCCGATCTCGGCGAGAAACAGCGCCCCCGCATGACCGTCGCTCACGCGGTGATCGGCGGCAAGCGTGATGGTGACGACCGAGCGGGGGACAACGGCCCCGTCGACGACCCAGGGGCGTGTCACGGTCTTGCCGAACCCGACGAGTGCCACCTGGGGGGGATAGATGACGCCGTAGAGCGCCTCGACGCCGCGCTCGCCGAGGCTCGAGACGGTGATCGTCGGATCGGCGATCTCGGAGCTGCGGATGCGCCCGGCGCGAACGCGCTGCACGAGGTCGCGCATGCGCGCCATCAGCTCGTCGAGCAGGAGCCGGTCGACGTCGTGCAGCGCCGGCGCCGCCAGCCCGCCGCCGCGGATCGCAATCGCCATTCCCACATGAGCGGCCAATGCCAGTTGGTAATTCCCGTCGCGATAATAGCCGTTGAACGCGGTGAAGCGACGCACGGCCGAGCCGACGCACTTGATGGCGAGCGCGGACATCAGCAGCCGCGATTGCGGCGGTCGTGACGCGTTGACGCCTGCGAGCCACTGCTCGGATCGGGTGAGGTCGACTTGATGCTCGAGGTAGTAGTGCGGGATTTCCCGTTTCGATCGGGCCATCGCGGCGGCGATCGCCGTTCGCATTGCATCGAGATTGAGCCCGGTCGCACGCTTTGCTTCGGCAGCCGTGGCCGCGCCTGCCAGCCTGCGCTCGACATCAGCGCGGACGACGATTCCGCCAGGGCCGCTGCCGCCGATCGTGGCAGCATCGATCCCGTGCATCTCGGCAAGACTTCGCGCCGCCGGGGAGATCCGCGCACGCGGTGCAGCGCTCGGGGCAACGGTCCTGGCGCGGGCCGGAGGTATGGCAGCGGCGGGTCGCCTTGGCGCCGGGGCGCTCGGTGCGGGCTTCTCTGCCGGGCCTGGCGCGATGGCCGGCGCGGCTGCCGCAGCGCCCGTCCTCGCTTCGTCGTCGGCTCGAATCCGCGCCAGCGGGGTACCTACCGGGACCCGGCTGTGAACGTCGACCAGGATTTGCTCGACCTCGCCGGCCTCGAACACCTCGATCTCGATGGCTCCCTTCTGGGTCTCGACCACGGCGACGATGTCGCCGCGCTTGACCCGATCCCCCGGCTTGATCAGCCACTCGACGAGGGTGCCCGCCTCCATGTCGGCGCCGAGTGAAGGCATGCGGAACTCGGCCACGGAGGTCCTAGGCGCGTCCGAGCGCGGTCTTGGCAGCGGCGACGATCCTGGGCGCCTGCGGCATCGCCGCGTTCTCGAGGTGGCGCGGGTACGGGATTGGCACCTCCTCGCTGCACACCCGGCCGATCGGCGCATCGAGCTCCCAGAATGCCTGCTCGACGATCCGTGTGCAGATTTCGGCCGAGAGGCTGCCGCTGCGCCAGCCTTCGTCGACGATGACAGCCCGGCGTGTCTTGCGCACCGAGGCCATGATGGTTGCGTCGTCGAGCGGCCGCAGGCTGCGCAAATCGATCACCTCTGCTTCGATGCTCTCGAGCGCCAGCGCCGCAGCTGCATCCAGCGTCTTCCACAGCGAGCCGCCATAGCTGATGAGTGAAACGTCGCGTCCGCTGCGGCGGACGGCGGCCTTGTCGATGTCGACCGCACCGGCATCGGCTGCGAGCTTCCCCATCATGCTGTAGAGCATCATGTTCTCGAAGATCAGCACCGGGTCCGGATCCTCCAGCGCGGTCCACAACATGCCGCGGGCGTCGTTCACCGTGGCCGGCGCCAGCACCTTGATGCCGGGGATGTGCGCATACCAGCCCTCGAGGCTGTGCGAATGCTGGGCGGCCACCTGGCGTCCGGCACCGGTCGCCATCCGGATCACCAGCGGCACCCCGAACTGGTTGCCCGACATGTGGCGAACCGTCGCCGCCGTGTTGAGGATCTGATCGAGCGCGAGCAGGCTGAAGTTCACCGTCATCAGCTCGACGATCGGGCGCATCCCGGCCATCGCCGCGCCGATACCGGCGCCGGTGAATCCCGATTCCGACAGCGGCGTGTCGCGAATGCGCTCGGGGCCGAATTCCGCCAGCAGTCCCTTGCTCACCGCGTAGCAGCCGCCGTAGCGGCCGACGTCCTCGCCCATCAGAAATACTCGCGGGTCGCGATGCATCGCATCGCGGATCGCCTCGCGCATCGCGTCGCGATAGCTGAGCTCGATGGCTGCGGTGGCGACCTCCATGACAGGTCGCGGGCTAGGCGGGCTTGTCGGCATAGGTGAAACGCGTGAGCTGCTCGACCGGCTCCCATGTCCCGCCCTCGGCGAAGGCGACCGCATCGGCTATCTCGGCCGCGGTCTCGCTCTCGATGCGAGCGAGGTCCTCGGGATGAATCATGCGGTTGGCTTCGAGCCAGCCCTTGAAGCGCACGATCGGCTCCTTGTGACGCCAGGCCTCCACCTCCGCCTTGTCGCGATAGAGCTGCGCATCGAACATGGAATGAGCCCGCAAGCGATAGGTGCGGCACTCCAGGAAATAGGGCTCCCCGCTTTCGCGCGCGGCATGGACGGCGCGGCGCGCCGCTGCCTCGACTGCAACCACGTCCATGCCGTCAACAGCCTCCGAAGCCATACGGTACGCCGCCGCCTTGCGATGCAGGTCGGTCTCCGATTCCGCGAGCACCAGCGCGGTTCCCATTCCATAAAGATTGTTCTCGCACACGAACAGCACCGGCAGCTTCCACAGCGCGGCGAGATTGAGGCTCTCGTGAAACTCGCCTTCGGCAACCGCACCGTCGCCGAAGAAGCAGGCAGTGACCGCATCGCTGCCTTGCATATGGTCGGCGAGTGCGAGACCGGTTGCGAGCGGCAAGCCGCCTCCGACGATCGCATTGCCGCCGTAGAAGTTGGCGGCGCGGTCGAACAGATGCATCGAGCCGCCGCGTCCGCGGCTGCAGCCTTCCTGCTTGCCGTACATTTCCGCCAGCGCAGCTCTCATCGGCACGCCGCGCACGAGCGCATGCCCGTGCTCACGGTAGGTGGAGACCACCCGATCGCGCTGCTCGAGCACGGGGATGATGCCCACGGCAACCGCCTCCTCGCCGTCGTAGAGGTGCAGGAAGCCGCGGATCTTCTCCTGCGTGTACAGCTCCGCGCACTTGTCCTCGAAACGGCGGATGCGGAGCATCTGCTTCAGCAGATCCAACGCGTGCGCGCGCGACAGCCGCGGCTTGTCGGCCAGGGTCGTCATCGCTCCTCGCTCTCGAGCGTCGAGATGTCGCCTTCCGGCAGGCCGAGCTCGCGCGTCTTGAGCAGGCGCCGCATGATCTTGCCGCTCCGGGTTTTCGGCAGGTTCTGTCGGAAGGCGATGTCCTTGGGGGCAACAGCCGGGCCCAGGCGCGAGCGGGCATGGCCGAGCAGCTCCTTGCGCAGCGCCTCGGTCGGCTCGACCCCGTTCTTGAGGGCGACGAACGCCTTGACCATCTCGCCCGCGGTCGGCTCGGGGATGCCGATCACGCCCGCCTCGGCGACCGCGGCATGCTCCATCAGCGCACTCTCGACCTCGAATGGGCCGATCAGATGGCCCGCGCTCTTGATGACGTCGTCCGCGCGGCCCACGAACCAATAATACCCTTCGTCGTCGCGCATCGCGAGATCTCCGGTGAGATACCAGCCGCCCGCGAAGCACTTGCGATAGCGCTCCTCCTCGTCGAGATAGCCGCGCATCATCGACGGCCAGGGAGGGCGGAGTGCCAGCTCGCCCATGGTCATGGCGCGGGTGATCTCGCGCACGCGGCCGGCTTCGAGGCGCTCCACGATGCCGGCGTCGACCCCCGGCAGCGGACGCCCCATCGATCCGGGCTTCACGTCCATCGACAGGTAATTCGAGATCATGATCCCGCCGGTCTCGGTCTGCCACCAGTTGTCGTGGAACGGCTTGCCGAAAGCCTCGACCCCCCAGACGACCGCCTCCGGGTTGAGCGGCTCGCCGACGCTCGCCATCAACCGCAAGCTGGACAAGTCGAAGCGCTTGGCGAGCTCGGCGCCGGCCTTCATGAGCATGCGAATGGCTGTCGGCGCGGTGTACCAGACGGCGACTCTTTGGTCCTGCAGGACGCGGTACCAGCGTTCGGCGTCGAACTCGGCCTGATCGACGATCAGCGTGGCGCCGTTGGTCAGCGGCGAGATGATGCCGTAAGAGGTGCCCGTGACCCATCCCGGGTCGGCGGTGCACCAGAAGATGTCGCCCGGCTTGAGGTCGAGGGCAAGCCGACCCGTCACATGGTGCGCCAGCACGGCTTCATGCACGTGCACCGCTCCCTTGGGGCGTCCGGTCGTCCCGCTGGTGAAGTGCAGCAGCGCCATGTCTTCCGGACCCGTCCAGACCGTCTCGAACACGTCCGATGCTTGTGCCATCGCCGCGTTCAAGTCGCACGTATCGGGAGGCAGGCCGCCCGAGGCATCGGTCAGGAAGACATGCTCCAGGCTGGCAAGCTCCTTGCGCCACGGCTCGACCTTGCGGCGGTAGAATGCCTCCGAGGTGACGAGGACCCGCGCCTTGCCGATCGACATCCGTGCCTTGATCGGCTCCGGCCCGAACGCGGAGAACAAAGGCGAAAAGACGCCCGCATTCTTGAGCGTCCCGAGCGCGGCGATGTACAGCTCCGGGGTGCGGCCGAGCAGCGAGAAGACTCGCTCTCCCTTGCCGATCCCGCGGCGGGCGAGCACATCGGCGAACCGGCTCGTCGCTGCGCCCAGAGCGGAATAGGTGAAATCGCGGACATGGGCGTCGCGCCCGATCCAGCGCAGGGCCAGCTGCGCGCCGCGCCCTGCCCGCACGTGCCGCTCGACCGCCTCGTGCGCGATGTTGAGCCCGCCGCTCGGCAGTCCGTCGAGCAATGTCCGAGACTGCGCCCACGAGAAGGTTTTGGCCTGCTCAGCGTAATCCTGAAGATTGGCGCCGGTGCATTCCTCACGCCGTTTGCGGATCCGCTCCCATTCCATGACCTGCCTTGGGGTGAGCTCTACCCGAGCTCGAACGATCGAAATTGGCGTGCTCTCCGCCGCGCGTGACACGTGCGCATGATGCCCTCGAGCTTGACGCGCCCGTCACAAAAGCGCGCAGAGCGAGATTCATTACGTCCAAGCCGGCTCTTCATTGATATGGATCAAAGGGCGCGCGCCATCGTTCGTTACAAGAACGGCCGGTGGCGGCCCGCGAGGTCGGCAGATCTGGTGCGCAAGGGGCACACACCGCTCCGGCTGCGGGCAGAGGCAAGCTCCATCTTCCGCCCGCGGGCTGCGGCCGTCCGGTGCAGGAGTGGCTTTTGGCCGCCGATTACCGAGGCTTCATGAAGCTCCTGGTTCCAGTGGATGGCTCGCCGGCCTCGCTTCGCGCGGTGAATCTAGCAATCGGTCTCGCGAAAGAGCGTCAGCAGGGGAGCATCGTGCTCGTCAACGTGCAGAACCTGGCAATGCTCGGTCCCGGCGCAGGCGCCATGCTGGCCGCATGGATCGAAGAGGAGGAAGAAAGCGCCGCCGCAAAGGCTCTCAAGGAGGCCGCGAGTGCCTGTCAGGCGGCGCGTGTTCCATTCACGACGCGGAGTGAAAGAGGTGCACCCGCCGCAACCATCGATCGTGTCGCGCGGGAGGAAAAAGCCGAGCACATCATCATGGGCACGCGCGGGCTCGGTGGCATTCGAGGGCTGCTGATCGGGTCGGTCGCGACCCAGGTGCTGCACCTCGTCGATGTGCCGGTCACGCTGGTGAAATAGGGGCGACGCAGCACCCTCGTCCGGATGGCTCGGTCCGGCTCCCGACCGCAACGATGCGATCTCGTCGGCGGTGGGACGTCAATCCCTTCGCCGCAATCGCCGCTTTCAGCGCTCTACAAACGCAGCGAGCACGCGGGAGCGCGATGGATGGCGCAGCTTCTCGAGCGCCTTTGCCTCG
>DASXAP010000091.1:0-4036 GCA_036406655.1 Xanthobacteraceae bacterium
GCCCTACATGGAGAACGACGTTTTCCGCCAGTGGACCATGGGCGGGCGCGCCCAGACCGATCGCGCCGCCATCGTGCCCACCAACGCCGGCTTCATCCAGGACATGGGCGGGCGCGTGACGCGCTATCCGCTGCGCCGGTCCGAGAAGACCGAGCAGGGTGGCAGGCATCGCGACGTGCAGCTCGGCGAGCGCTGGATGGACGCGATGAGCGTCGACTATTCCTGCCTGTTCCCGACCGGCATGCTCAATATCGGCATGCATCCGCAGAAGGAGATGGAGGTCGATCTCTGCTGGGCCTACAACCGCTGGGTCACCGAGAAGGTGCTGCCCGAGTCCGGCGGACGCATGTACTCCATGCTGTGCCTGCCGTTCTCCGATCCGGCCGCCTGCGAGCGCCAGGTCGCGACTTTCGGCGGCCGCAAGGGCGTGACCGGCTTCATGGTCACGACGGTGCGGCACCTGCAGGTGAACGACAATGCCTATATGCGGCTCTACCGCATGCTGGAGGAGCGCGGGCTCGCGCTCGCGTTCCATTCCGGGCCGAACTGGAACGAGCCGGTGTTCCGCGCCTGCAACCGTTTCATCTCGGTGCACGCGCTCGGCTTCACCTTCTACAACATCCTGCACCTGACCAACTGGGTCATCAACGGCGTGGGCGAGCGCTTCCCCAAGCTGCCGGTGATCTGGATCGAATCGGGCCTCGCCTGGATCCCGTTCCTGATGCAGCGGCTCGACCACGAATACATGATGCGTCCGTCGGAAGCTCCGCTCCTGAAGAAGAAGCCGTCGGACTACATGCGCGACATGTACTACTCCTCGCAGCCGATGGAGATCCAGGACCGCCAGGCGATGGAATGCACCTTCCGCATGATGAACGCGGAGACCCAGCTGCTCTACTCCTCGGACTACCCGCACTGGGACTTCGATCTGCCGAGCACGATCTACGACCTGCCGTTCCTCACGGAGAAGGCCAAGCACAACATCCTCGGCGGCACCGCCGCGCGTCTGTTCAAGCTGCCGCCGCGTAACGAGAAGCAGCGCGAAAACCTCGCGCGGTTCGGCAATCTCAGCGCCGCGGCCTGACGCCGGCGCGGGCGCGACATCGACCGCCTCCCGGAGGGCTCCGGGGGGCGGTTTGTTTTTTGTCGGGAAGCAAACTCGTGCCTGCGCGAGCGCCGCACCGGGTCGGCGCGGCGCGGGCGGAATGCATATATCAGGCCGATAATTGACAAAGCGGCATTGGTGCCCGATGACGCTGGCGCTGCCGCAGGAGAGCAGTCGGTGGATACCGCGATCGCCACACCTGTCGAAGCCGCCCCGGCCAAGGCGGCCGACGGACTGATCGACGTGCGCGTGACCGCGATCCGGTACGCGGCGCGCGACACCCACCTCTACGAGTTCACGCGGCTCGACGGCAAGCCGCTGCCGCCCTACGAGCCGGGCGCGCATATCGATCTGCACCTGCCCAACGGGCTCGTGCGGCAGTACTCCCTGATCGAGGCCGAGCCCGATCCTCTGCACTACACCATCGGCGTCAAGCGC
This sequence comes from Xanthobacteraceae bacterium, assembly GCA_036406655.1. GTDB lineage: Bacteria > Pseudomonadota > Alphaproteobacteria > Rhizobiales > Xanthobacteraceae > VAZQ01. Next base: position 1,544 of record DASXAP010000091.1, read on the forward strand.
GATCCGGCGAGCCGCGGCGGCTCGCGCTACGTGCACGACGAGCTGCGCGTGGGCAGGACGCTCCAGATCAGCGCGCCGCGCAACAATTTCCCGCTGGTGGAGAACGCGAGCCACGTCGTGCTGCTCGCCGGCGGCATCGGCATCACCCCGATCTGGTGCATGGTGCAGCGGCTGGAGAGGCTCGGCCGCTCCTGGACGCTCTACTACGCCTGCCGCTCGCGTTCCGACATGGCGTTCCTGCAGGCGCTCGAAGCCATGGCGGGAGCGCAGTTCCACTTCGACGACGAGAGCGCGGGCGCCTTTCTCGACGTCGCGGCGATCGTCGCCGAGGCGCCCAAGGACGCCCACCTCTATTGCTGCGGACCGACGCCGATGCTCAAGGCATTCGAGGCCGCGACCGCGGATTGGCCGCGCGGGCAGGTCCACGTCGAGTACTTCACGCCCAAGCAGGAGGCGGACAAGAAGGGCGGCTTCGTGGTCGAGCTCGCGCGCTCCGGACGGGAGTTCGTCATCCCCGAGGGCAAGACCATCCTGCAGGTGCTGCTCGATGCCGGGGTGGACGTCGACTATTCCTGCGAGCTCGGCATCTGCGGCGCCTGCGAGCAGCGGGTGATCTCCGGCGTTCCCGAGCACCGCGACGCCATCCTGACCGAGGAAGAGCAGGCCTCCAATACCAAGGTCATGATCTGCTGCGCCGGCTGCAAGAGCGAGCGCCTGGTGTTGGATCTGTGAGGTCCGGCGACGGGGGAAGCGGCCACAACGCCTGCGGGTGACGCGTCTCGGGCGCAACCCGCTCCTGTAAATAACAGGAAAAATACAGGAGCCGGGCGCGGACTGCACCCCTGGGTGCGGCGCCGCGCGCTCGACCCCTCGCGCGTGCCGCTCCGCTCCATCCGGGGTGCGCGGCTGTTGCGCTTCTGCAACGTGGGTTCGTTTTGTCAGAAGTGCCGCTGGCCGGGCGCGGGTCAGGAGCGTTCGTGCACTGCGGGCGCGATCCTTCGCGCGCGCGGCCGGGGCCGAGCGCGTTGCCGCCGACGCGAGCAAGCCGCGTAGCCCGCATCCCAGAGCTCGCGCCACCTTCCTATTCACGAGGTCAAACAGCGCAGTCTCCTTCCTTCCCGCCGCGCGTTTCGGCGCCAGGGCTTGCGTGCGATATGTAGCAAAGATGCAGTTCGAAGTCAATATCGAACTCATCACGTAGTCGTGACCGGCGCGTCGAGGACCGCGCAGCAGCGACACCGCCTCTGCCGTCTGCTCGCTGCGGGTCCGTCTACCGGTCGAGCAGCGGGATGCTCTTGTAGTCGGCCGGTTTCGGGATCGACTGCAGGTAGGCGTAGATGTCGGCGAGGTCGGCGTTCGACAGGATCGTCTCCATGTACGGCGGCATGAAGCGGTTGCTGCCGCGCACGAACGCCGTGAACGCCTCGAAGGCGATGGGATCGGGGGCGAGCTTCAGGCCGGCGATGCCGCCCTGCCCCTCGAAGCCGTGACACTGCCAGCAGCCGTGCTGGATGAAGGCGGCCTTGCCGTTCTCGGCCGAGGCGGCGAACGCCGCGCCGCCGCCGATGACCAGGCCGGCGGCCAGCGCCGCCAGCCCACTCAGATGAGCGAAACGCATGGGCACGCCTCCCTACCTCGGCTGGGTCCAGACGTTGACCAGCGCCGGCTGTCCCGACTTCACCACGGCGACCGCCTGCCGGATCGCGGGCCCGAGCTCGGCCGGATCCTTGATCGGCCCCTTCGCCCACCAGCCCATCGATTCCGCGAGCTTGTGATACTCGATGTCGGGATTTTCGATGCTGGTGCCCACCGGCCCCATGTCGGCGCCGAGATTGGCCACGCGGTTGCGGAAATTGGACAGGCGCTGGACGTGCATGACCTCCTGGTGATAGCCGCGGTTGTTGTGCATCACCGCGAGCAGCGGGATCTTGTGCCTTGCCGCGGTCCACAGCGCGCCCGGCGCGTACATCAGGTCGCCGTCGGACTGGATGCTGACGGAGAACCGGCCGAGATCGCGGTTGGCGAGCGCGGCGCCGACCGAGGCCGGTGCGCCGTAGCCCACGCCGTAGCCGCCCGACGAGCCGAGCCAATGGTAGCGCCGTTCCATCGGCCAGAGCCGCCGGTGCCAATTGCTGACGTTGCCGGAGGAGGCCACCAGCGACCAGTCGAGGTCCTTGATCTGGGCATAGGTCTCCATGACCAGGCGGGCGGTGCTGATCGGGCTCGCGTCCCAGGCCAGCGCCGCCGTTTGCCGGGTGCGCTCGGCTCCCTCGCGGTAGGCCTTCTTGATCGCCTCGCCGCGCTTCTCGATCGCGGCCTTGCGATCGTTCGGGATGGCCGACCTCACCGCCTCGATCAGCGCCGGAAGCGTCGCCTCGGCGTCGCCCGGCATCGACACGTCGACCGACTGGAAGCGCTGCAGGTCCTGGTAGTTCGACTTGGTGATGAGATCGACCGAGCTGATGCTGATCAGCTTGGTGTCGGGCTTGATCT
>DASXAP010000092.1:0-20633 GCA_036406655.1 Xanthobacteraceae bacterium
ATCTGCAGGCAGGGAGCCCTCGCCATGACCCAGTTGCAGGCACTGGCCAGCCTTGTCGAACGGGCGCACCTTGCCGAGATCAGCACGGCGGCGGTGGAACAGCTGAAAATTCGCGTGCTCGACACCGTCGGTGTCGCGATCGGGGCGCTCGATGCGCCTCCCATCGGCGCCATTCGCAAGCTTACCGCCGAGCTCGGCGGTCGGCCTCTGGCGACGCTCATCGGCGGCGGAAAGACCGCTCCTGACCGTGCCGCCTTCTTCAACGGGGCGCTCAGCCGATACCTCGATTTCATGGACAGCTATCTCGCCGAGCGTGAAACCTGTCACCCCTCCGACAATCTCGGCGCAGTGCTGGCGGCAGCCGAGATGCGCTGCGCAAGTGGCGCAGATTTCCTCACCGCGCTTGCAGTCGCCTATCAGGTCCACACGCGGCTGAGCGATGTCGCGCCGGTGCGGGACAGGGGCTTCGATCACACTACCCAGGGCGCCTACGCGGCGGCCGCCGGAGTGGCCAAGGCGCTCGCTCTCACCCGCGATCAGATCGCCAACGCGATCGCCATCAGCGGCACCGCCAACAATGCGCTGCGGGTGACGCGCACCGGCGCGCTGTCGCACTGGAAGGGCCTAGCCTATCCGAGCACGGCCATGGCGGCGACCCACGCGGCCTTGCTGGCCGCGCACGGCATTACCGGACCGGAGGCGGTTTTCGAGGGCAACAAGGGATTCATGGATGCGATCGCGGGGCGGTTCGCGATCGATTGGTCGAAGGAAGACCTGGAACGCGTGCGCCTCACCATCCTGAAGAAGCACGACGCGGAAATCCACGCTCAATCCGCAATCGATGCCGCCCTCGACATCCGCGCCCGCCCGGCTTTCACGGTCGACCGCATTCGCGCGGTGCGCCTCGGCACCTTTGCCGTCGCCCATCAGATCATCGGCGGCGGCGAGGAAGGCGACAAGCACATCGTGCGCACCAAGGAGGAGGCCGACCACAGCCTGCCTTACATGCTGGCCGTCGCCCTCATCGACGGCGAGGTTCAGCCTGAGCAGTACGCCCGCAGCCGCATCACCGCCTCCGACGTGCAGCGCCTCCTGCGCAAGGTGACCGTCACCCCGCAATCGTCATTGTCGGCGCGCTTTCCGCAACATTTGCCGGCGGAGCTCGACGTCGAGCTTGAGGACGGCACGATTCTTTCCGCCCGCCGCGAGGACTATCACGGCTTTCACACCGACCCGTTCGACTGGTCAGCGGCGCGAGCCAAGTTCGATCGCGTGAGTCGCGCATTCACCGGTGCCGCCGAGCGTGCAGCCATCGCCGAGGTGATCGCCACGCTCGATGCGCGCCCGATCACCGACCTGACCGAGCTGCTCGGGGGCATTCGCTCGCATGCTGCTGCGGCATGACCTCTCGTGAGAAGGATCGAGCCCGATGACCAGCACCACATTTTCGTTCATCCCCCGGGCGGCGCGGCCGGCGAAGCCGCGGCGGACCGGAGTTACCGAGATTCGCGGCCCCTATTACAGCGCCTACGGGACGCGTCATCTCGCCGACATCCTCGAGACCGTCGGCGCCTGGGTGGACGGCATCAAGTATGCGGGCGGGTCGTTCGCGCTGATGCCCGCCGAAGCGGTGAAGTCCATCAACAAGCTGGCACACGATCACGACGTCTATGTCTCGACCGGCGGCTGGATCGAGAACGTCGTTCGCTTCGGAGCGGAAGCCGTCGAGCGCTACATCGCCGAGGCCAAGGCGCTCGGCTTCGACGTGATCGAGCTCTCCACCGGCTTCATCAGCCTGCCGACGGACAGCCTGCTGCGGCTGGTGCAGAAGGTGAAGCAAGCCGGGCTGAAAGCCAAGCCCGAGCTCGGGATTCAGTTCGGCGCCGGCGGCAGCACTCCGGCCGAGGAGCTCGCGGCGGAGGGCACCAAGGATGTCGGCTGGCTGATCGCCCAGGCCGAGCGCGCGCTCGATGCCGGCGCCGATATCATCATGATCGAAAGCGAAGGGATCACCGAGAACGTGAGCAGCTGGCGCACCGACGTGGTGGCGCGCATCATCGACCGGCTCGGCCTCGAGAAGGTGATGTTCGAAGGTGCCGATCCGCCAGTGTTCGAATGGTACATCAAGAACTACGGCAACGAGGTCAATCTGTTCGTCGATCACAGCCAGATCGTGCAGCTCGAGGCGCTCCGGTCCGGCATCTGGGGCACCAAGAGCACCTGGGGCCGCATCGAGAGCCTGGCGGGATGACACCCTCCGATGCCCTGACGCGTGACGAGGGCGCGTGCCGCCGGGAGCGGCGGCGTGGTTCTCTCTTCGCCGTCCTGACCCGGCCGCGATTGAATGCCAACGGAGCGGAGAGTCTTGGGAGGGACGCGGCGGTGCCGCAGCGTGCCCTCCCCCGCTTGCGGGGGAGGGACGGGGAGGGGGGCCACGCGCGAGCATCCCGAAAGCTCGCCCCCACCCCAGCCCTCGCCCGCAAGCGGGGGAGGGGGCAGATCCCGTGCGGCGCGGCCATGCGGCTCGAACGACGCCCGCCGACAGGCGCGGGGATGACGATCATTCATGCTCATTCCGCTTCAGGCGAACGGGCGAGGCCGGTGGGTTCAGGCCCGCCCGGTTGCGCGCGGCTTTCGACACCGTTCACGCGTGATGCGCCGAGACGCCCCGTACCACCTCGGCAGCGGTCCGCTTCGATGCTGCGTGAGAGACATCGCCCAGGCTCAGGATGCCGACCATTCGCTTGTTCTGATCGATGACCGGCAGTCGCCGGATCTGGTTCTCCTGCATGACGCTCGCTGCCTGATTGACCTCGTCGATATCGCGGCACCATTTGATCCCCTCGGTCATGACGTCTCTGGCGGTCAGCCCGGCCAGGTCCTTGCCGTCCGCTACAGCCCGGAGAGTGATGTCGCGGTCCGTGATCATGCCGACGAGCCGGTCATTCTCGCCAACCGGAATGGCGCCGATGTCCTCTTCCAGCATCTTCCTTGCTATGGCTGCGACGGGCGTATCTGGTGAAACCCATTCGACGCCCTTGTGCATGGCCTCTTTGGCTTTCATCGGATTCTCCTCTCGATGCCCATCCCGACGAAGCGCGTGTGAGGGGTGTCGGCGATAGCTCTTCTGGGCCTTGTTTTCGAGCGGCTAGGCCCGTCTCGCCATGCCGTTGTCCGCTCCCGCGCCCATATCGACAACCCTCGGGTCACTGAAGAAGTTCCGGCGTTTGGCATCAGATGCAAGTTGCACCGCGCTGATTCTTCGGAACAATCGGGCTCTTGCACCAGCGGCGCAGGCTACGAATTGCCGGAAATCATCTCCCATCCTGGAACGAGTCGGCTTGTTGAAACCTCGCTTCGGTTTCAGTAGCGTCGACCGGTGGCGCGCAGCGGTGACAGCCATGATCCGGGTCAAGCGGATAAGCCATGCCGGGTTCGAGACGCCCGACCTCGAACGGCAGATCGAGTACTTCACGCAGATCGTCGGTCTCGCGCTGGCCGGCCGCGACAACGGACGCGCCTTCCTCGCCACCAGGCTCGGCGATCTCGCCGTGGAGCTCGCGCAGGGCAGTGCCGCGCGTTGCGTGAAGCTCGCCTTCCAGACCGACCCGGCCGCCGGGCTTGCCGACATCCGCAAGGGGCTCGAAGCCCAGGGCGTGCGCTGCGAATCCCGCAATGACGCCGCGCCCGGCATCCCGCGGATGGTGACGCTCGAGGATCCCAAGGGCACGAAGATCGAGGTCTTCGCCGAGCAGGCGCCCGCCTCCGGCAGCCAGCCCGTCGCCGGGATCGGTCCGCTCAAGCTCGGGCACCTGGCGTTCTGCGTCGACGAGCCGAGGAAGCTCGTGGACTACTACAGCCGGGTGCTCGGTTTCCGTGTCTCCGACTGGATCGAGGACTGGTTCGCCTTCATGCGCTGCGGGCCGGACCACCACACCGTCAATTTCGTGCGCGGCAGGCGCACCATCATGCATCATGTCGCCTTCGAGCTGAAGGACTGGGCGCAGATCCAGAGTGCCTGCGATTTCCTGGGCAGCAGGAGGATCAACCTGATCTGGGGGCCCGGCCGGCACGGACCGGGGCACAACATCTACACCTACCACCGCAACCCGGACGACCAGATCGTCGAGCTGTTCACCGAGCTCGACAAGATGCTGGACGAGAGCCTGGGCTATTTCGATCCGCGGCCGTGGCATCGCGATCGGCCGCAGAAGCCGAAGGTCTGGGAAGGGGTCCGCGACATCTGGGGCACGCCGCCGACGCCGGACTATCTCCGCCAGCGGGAATAGCGGCAGGCTCCACCCATCCTAGGGCAGAGCTCGCTCATATTTGTTCGGTCATGCGCGGGCAGAAGCGCGTCGCAGACGCGCGTGAACGCGCTGTTGTCCCGCGCACACGTCTTTCATGCCGAAGCAAAAGGCGTGGATGGCCGCGACAAGCGCGGCCATGACGACGTTGATCTCACTCGAGCGGAGCATGCTCTACGCCTTGCGGACCAGCAGCAGGGCCGCGAGCGCGCTCAGGCTCAGCAGGCTCGAGACGATCAGCGCCGCAAAGCCCCACCAGTCCACCAGCACACCGAACGCCAGCGGCGCGAGCGCCTGCGCGATGCGTGCCGGCGCGCCGAGCAGGCCCAGGCGGTGGCCGTAGCTTGCCGGGCCGTAGATCGCGAGCGGCACGGTGCCGCGAGCGATGGTGAGAATGCCGTTGCCGAAGCCGTGCAGCGCCGCGAAGGCGAGTGCCGGCACCCCGGCGCCGCCGAGAAGGCCGACCACGCCCGCGCCGAGGGGGTGAGTGAGCGTCGCAAGCCGCGCCGACAGCAGCGGGTGGGCGCGGCCGAGCACCAGCGCCTCGAAGATGCGGGCCGCCACCTGCGCGGGCCCGATCAGGGCACCCGCGGCAATCGCCTGCGCGGCGGTCGCGCCGCCCGCTTCGAGAAGGCGCGGCAGATGCGCCGCCATGGCGCCGGTGACGGTCCAGGCGAGCGCGAAGGCCGCCGCCAGCAGCCACATGTTACGGTCCATCGCAACGTGCGCCTTCGGGCCCTGGTGCTCCTCGGGCCGGATCGGGCTCTTCGGCAGCAGCAACAGGTTGAGCGGCAGTCCGACGAGCAGGTTGGCGAGCGCCCAGGCGAAGCAGGTCTCGCGCCAGCCATGCTGAGCCACGCCCCACGCGCTCAGCGGCCAGCCGATGGTGCTGGCGAATCCGGCAAGGAGCGTGATGCCGGTGATCGAAGGCCGCGCAGCCAGGCCATAGATGCGGCCCAGTGCGGCGAATGCGGCGTCGTAGAGACCGAGACCCATTCCCAGGCCGAGCAGCAGCCAGGCCGCGCCCATCATCCAGACCGACGAAGCAAGCCCGAGCAGGCCGAGCCCGGCTGCGAGCACGACATTGGAGGCCGACAGCACGCCGCGGCCGCCCAGCGCGTCGATGGTGCGCCCGATCCGCGGGCCGAGCACGGCGGCCACCAGCAGCGATGCCGAGAAGGCGCCGAACACCCATGCGGTCGACACGCCGAGGTCGCGCGCGATCGGATCGGCAAGTATCGCCGGGAGGTAATAGCTCGAGGCCCATGCCAGCGTCTGGGTCGAGCCGAGCACCAGCACCGTGGGCAGGCGCTCGGGAACTCGCATTCGCCGCGGCACGCCGCCTCCTTCAATCCGCGCGTAGGGCCGCGAAATCCTCCCGCTCCAGCAGCCAGGATGCGGCGATCCCGATCAGCACTGCCCAGAACGGCGCGCCGATCGCGAATATCGGCACATTGGCCACCGCCACCAGGAACGCGACCAGGGCGCCGAAGGTGAAGGTGCCGCCGAACGAGATCACGAATGCTCGCTGCAGCACTTTCAAGAGCGCGAGACCGGCAAGCGCGGCGACGAGCACCTTCGGGACTGCCAGCATCAGCTGGGTCAGGCTTCGCGCAAACAAGCCGAACAGGACGGCGAGAACCGAGGTCGCGATTCCGGCCAGGTAGTGCCTGTCCTTCTCTCCGCCGCTGACGAGGATGGCGGTGACCGGCCCGGTGAAGCAGGTGGAAACCGAGCCGAAAAGAGCCGTGATCAACGACACGAGCCCGCAAGCCGCGGTGATGGCGTTGATCGGCGGCTTGTGCCCGACGGCCTCGAGGATGGCAAATCCCTGGGCGTTCTGGGCTGCGAGCACCGTGATCGCCAGCGGCAGGACGAGCTCCACCATGGCCGCCGCGGAGAGCTCGGGCGCGTAGAGGTTCGGTCGGGCGATGCTCGCCGCGGCCGCCGCCTGCAGATCGAATCCGCCGGCGAAAGCCGTCACCGCGCCTCCGACGATCAGCGCGCCGATGACCGGCGGCAGGAAGCGCGCCAAACGGGGGGATGCCGAGAGCAGGAAGAACGTCGCCGTCATCGCTGCGGCGATCGCGGTGCCGTCGCGGATCGCGAAGATCAGGTTGAGCCCGAACTGCAGGAAGACGCCGGCCACCATCGCCATGATGATCGGCATGGGTATTCTGCTCATGCATTTGCGCATCCAGCCGCTCAGCCCGAGCCCGAGCATGAGCGCGCCCGTGGCGTAAAAGGTGCCGATGACCTGCGCGAAGCTGAAATGCTCGAGCGCCTGGCCGACCAGAACCGCGCCCGGTATCGTCCACAGGAATACGAGCGGCTGCCGGTACAGCAGGCAGAATGCGAGCGAGACGAGCCCGTTGACGAAGAAGGCGGCAAACAGCCAGGAGGCGACGTCGGCTTGCGCCAGCCTGCCTTGCTGGCCGATCGTCAGAACGATTGCGACCGGCGCGGTTGCGGCAAAGAGAAACGCCACGACGGCGTTGACGAGGTAGATGCCCCGAAACCCGGCGAGGTCGTGACGTACGGCAGATCGCGGTGCGGGAGGCGGCTCGAGCATGCCGTATCCTCTGGATTGGCGCGGGAGCGTCGTTATCGACGAGCAAGGATACGGCGAGCCACTCCCGAGCGGCCCGATCCGTCATGAGCTCGAGTGACCGCGCTCATGATCCCGCCCAGCCGATGCCCGGGGCGGCGTGGTGCGTCATGGATCGGGATGGCCGCGCCGAGCCCGGCCGGGACGATGTTGATTTCATTCGATCGCAACATGCTCTAAATGCGAGCGTTGTGCCAGCCCGGGAGGCTCGTCATGCCGGCGCGCGGGCCTGTCCTGGCCATCCGGCTCTTTCTGCTGTCGCTTCGCAACGGGAGGAGCGAGCGGGAAGGGCACGCTCATGCGGCCAGGAAAACGGCGGCAGCCGCTCCGCCAGCGCGGGGATGCAGATGAAGCAGCTCAAGCTCACGATCGCCTGTGGACGCTACGACCGCACCCAGGCGCTCATCGACGGTCGCGTCGAGCCCGAAGGGGTCGATCTGACATTCATCCCGCTGCGCCCGGGCGAGACGTTCTGGCGCATGCTCAACCACGGCGAGTTCGATGCCTCGGAGATGTCGCTCTCGTCCTACACGATTCTCCGCTCGGAAGGAGACTCGCGGTTTGTCGCGATCCCGGTGTTTCCGTCGCGCGTGTTTCGCCACTCCGCCCTCTATCTGCGCGCCGACTCGGCGATCGAGAGACCGGAGGACCTGAGCGGCAAGCGGGTCGGCGTGGGCGACTACCAGATGACCGCGGCGGTCTGGGTGCGCGGGTTGCTCGCGCACGAATACGGCGTGATGCCGGCCGACATCGAGTGGGTGACCGGCCGGGGCGTCCGCAGCATCAGCCCGCCCGCCGGCGTGCGCATCGCGCCCATGCCGCCCGACACGACGCTCGAGGCGATGCTCGAGCGCGGCCAGATCGACGCGCTCGCATCGGTGATGATCCCCCAGGGACTCGGGACGACCATACGCCGGCTGTTTCGGGATTCCCGCGCGGTCGAGGCTGCCTATTTCCGCAAGACCGGCATCTTCCCGATCATGCATACCTTCGTGCTGAAGCAGCGGCTCTACGAGGAGAACCCCTGGCTCGCGATCAGCTTCTACCGGGCGTTCTGCCGCTCTCGCGACATCGCCTACCGCACCATGTACGACACCAATGCACTGACCGTGGGCCTGCCCTGGGTGATTGACGAGGTGGAAGCGACGCGCAGGATTTTCGGACCGCAGATCTGGGATTATTCGATCGACGGCAGCCGTCCGACGCTCGAGGCGCTCCTTGCCTATGTCGACGAGCAGGGCCTCTCGCGCCGCCGCATGCAGGTCGAGGAGCTGTTTGCTCCCAATATCGAGCCGGCTCTCGCCGAATACCTGAAGGGGACCGGCGAGGACTGAGGCGCAGCAGGCCGGTCCGCTCAGGCCGGCCGGCGAAGAAGATCCCGGATCTCGGTGAGGAGCTTCACCTCGACCGGAAGCTCGGCGGGCTTGGACGCCTCCACCTTCTGCTCCTGCTTGTTCAGCAGCTGGTTCATCGCCCGGATCACCAGGAACAGCACGACCGCCACGATCAGGAAGTTGAGTGCGACCGTGATGAACTGCCCGTAGCCGAGCACCGCGCCCTGCTTCTTGGCATCGGCATAGGCTACGCCCTGCTGCACCTTGGAGGACAGCGGCACATAGTAATTGGAGAAATCGAGCCCGCCGGTGATGGCGCCGACGATCGGCATGATGATGTCGCCGACCAACGAGGTGACGATGCCCCCGAACGCGGCACCAATGATGACGCCCACGGCGAGATCGACCACGTTGCCCCGCAGTGCGAATTTCTTGAATTCCTCGAGCATGACCAGGCCCTCCCTCTCTGCATCCGGTTAACGAAAGCCTAACACGCCCGAGCCTCGACGCATGCCCGCCGCTCTCTGCCAGGCCGGGGACGGGCGCGAGCGTTGGCGCTTTTCCGCCTAAATCGCGTGGCAGGGTGATTTGGCTTCCTCGACGGGGTGACTCCGCGTCGGGGCGAGCGATTCGCCAGGGCCTCCGGGGGCGTGCAGGCTTGACACGGGGATACCGAGCAACCGTCGTTGCCGCACTCGCCTGCGCGAGCCTGCTGGCACTCAGCCACTCGCTTGTTGCCAAGAGCGCCAGCCACAAGGGCGTCGGCAAGACGGCGACTGCCGCGACCGCAAAAGCGGGCAAGACAGCAAGGTCGTCCCACAAATCGGCGGCGGCCGAGTCGAAGGGCAGGAAAGGGAAATCCGGGAAGGCCTCGACGGCGGCATCCCGCGGCGGCGATGCCGGCCAACCGCTGGCGGTGCCGCTGGTGCCGGGCCCGGTACCGGAAGGCCTCGAGGCCGATGTCGCGCTGGTCAGGAAGGCAATCGACACCCTGCGCAACGGCGGCGCGAGCAAGGCCACCGAGGTCGAGGCCACCATCTCGGACCCGGTGGCGCGCAAGCTCGTCGAATGGATCATCCTCCGCAACGAGAGCAACGGCGCCGGCAGCGGTCGCTACCTCGCCTTCATCGCCGGCAACCCGAGCTGGCCCAGTCTCGCCCGCTTCCGCCTGCGCGCCGAGGCGATGCTGTGGAACGAGACTGTCAAGCCGGCGCAGATCTTGCGCTTCTTCGAGGCCGCGCCCCCGCAATCGGCGAGGGGCCGGCTCCTGCTGGCGCGAGCGCTCTCTGCGCAGGGCGATGCCGAGGCGGCCAAGGCGCAGGTGCTGCAGGCCTGGCGCAATCATTCCATGTCCGCCGATCTCGAGACGCAGGTGCTCGCGAGCCATTCCGAGTGGCTGAGCCGTGCCGACCACAAGGCGCGCATGGAGGCGCGGCTGTTCGCGGGCGACAACGAAGCGGCGATGCGAGCCGCACGGCGGCTCGGCGGCGCCGAGCTCGCAATCGCGCAGGCGCGCGTCGCGCTGAACGGAAAAGGCGGCAACTTCAAGAAGCTGCTCGAGGCCGTGCCGGCGGAAGCGCGCCACGATCCGGGCTACCTGTTCGCGCAGGCATACCATCTGCGCCACGAGAACAAGGTCTCGGAAGCGGCGAAGGTGATCCTGTCGGTGCCGGGCGAGGACGCCGACACGCCGGGAGCGGAGGAATGGTGGGTCGAGCGGCGCATCCTCGCGCGCAAGCTCCTCGACATCGGCGATGCGCAGTCCGCCTACCTGCTGATGCGAGACGCCGCCGAGCCGGTCAAGGAAAACTCGCGGGTCGAGCGGCATTTCATGGCGGGCTGGATCGCGCTGCGGTTTCTCGGCGATCCGGCGGCCGCCGCCACGCATTTCGCCCGCATCCAGGACGTGAGCATCCATCCGACATCGCTGGCGCGCTCGCATTATTGGCTCGGCCGCACGGCGGAAGCGCAGGGACGGCCGGATCGGGCGCGTCCCGAGTACCAGGCGGCGGCGCGCTCGTCGGCTGCCTATTACGGGCAGCTCGCGCGCGCGCGGCTCGGGCTCGGGGCGCTGGAGCTTGCAGCACCGCCGCCGCCGGCGGCGGACGCGCGCTCCGGCGCCGGGCACGAGCTGGCCGTTGCGCTGGAGATCCTCTACGCGCTCAACGAGCGCGCGCTGATCATCCCGTTCATGGCCGACCTCGGCGACAGGCTCGACGACGTGGGCGCGCTCGCGGCGCTCGGGGAGCTCGCCGAGCAGCGGGAGGACGCGCGCGGGATGCTGCACCTCGGCAAGGCCGCGCTCGCGCGCGGCCTGCCGCTGGACTATTACGCCTTTCCGATCACCGGGGTGCCGCGCTATTCCCCGATCGCACCCGACATCGAGAGAGCGCTGCTGTTTGCGATCATTCGCCAGGAGAGCATGTTCGATCCGGCCGACTGGTCGAGCGCCAATGCGATGGGGCTGATGCAGGTGACGCCGGTCGCGGGGCGCGACACCTGCCAGCGCTTCGGCTGCAAGTTCGACGTCAAGCGCCTCAAGAACGACATTCCCTACAACCTTCAGCTCGGGGCTGCCGAGCTCGCCGGTGTCCTCCAGGATTATCGCGGCAACTTCATGCTGACATTCGCCGCCTACAATGCCGGGCGCGGACGCGTGAGCGAGTGGATCGCGCGCTTCGGCGATCCGCGCGACCCGAGCGTCGATCCGGTCGACTGGGTCGAGCGCATCCCGTTCATGGAGACGCGCAACTACGTGCAGCGTGTGATGGAGAACATGCAGGTCTATCGCACGCGCTTCGGCAGCAACACCGCGCTGACGATCGATGCCGACCTGCGCCGCGGCGCCGCGGCGAACTAAATTAGCACGAATCCAGCTCGCATTCCGCCTCGCAACCGAGGTCGGCGGCCCGCGCTGCGCCGCGCTGCACGCGTGACGCGTGCGGCTCGGCGGGAAAGAGTCACGCACGGGCAGGTCAGCCGCCAGCGTCGGCGAGGCGCGACGGCTGAGCTATAGTCGCCGAGACGATACCCTCCTTGATGGGCGATGAAGGATGAGCCCGGCCGACGACCGCAGACAGCTGATTGCGCTCACCGGCGCCACCGGCTTCATCGGCCAGGGGCTGCTGCGCGAGCTGCCGAAGCGCGGCTACCGCCTACGGGTTCTGCTGCGCCGACCCAGCGTGGTGCCCATCTCGGCCGCGAGCGCGGTGGTCGGCGATCTCGCCCGTCCGCAGAACATGGCGGCGGCGCTCGCCGACGTGGATGCCGTCATTCATTCCGCGGGCCTCGCCCATGCGATGTCGGGGGTGCCCGAGGACGACTACCGCATGCTCAACACCGAAGCCACGATCGGTCTCGCCCGCGCCGCGCAGCGCGCCGGGGTGCGCCGGTTCGTGTTCCTCTCCTCGATCCGTGCCCAGTGCGGTCCCAGCTCCGAGCAGGTGCTGACCGAGGAGCTCGCGCCCGATCCGACCGAGGGCTATGGCCGCTCCAAGCTCGCCGCCGAGCAGGGGCTCGCCGCGCTCGCTATCGACTGGGTGGCGCTGCGGCTCGTGCTGGTCTACGGGCCTGGGGTCAAGGGCAACATGGCAGAGCTTCTCCGGCTCGCGCGCACGCCCTATCCGCTGCCGCTCGGCGCGCTCAAGGGACGGCGCTCGCTGCTCGCGCTCGACAACCTCGCGGGCGCGATCGATACCGTGCTGGCGGCGCCGGCTCCGCTGCGCCGGCCGCTGATCGTCGCTGACCGCGAGGCGCTCAGCATCGCGGAGATGATCGCAGCCATGCGCCGCGGCCTTGGCCGCAGGCCGGCACTCGTCGGGGTCCCTTTGCAGCTGCTGGAGGCGGGTTGCCGGCTCGCCGGCCGCAGGGAAGCCTACCGGCGGCTCGCCGCGTCGCTGGTAGCCGATCCCGGCGCGCTCATCCGGCTCGGCTGGAACCCCGGAGTGCGGACGGCGGAGGGATTGGCGGCGCTGGCGAAGACGGAGGACAGAGGACAGAGGACAGAGGACACAGGACAGAAGACAGAGGACGGATAAGTGCTTCCGTCCTCCGTCGTCTGACGTCTGTCGTCTGTCGTCTGCTTATCGCGTCAGAACGATGAAGTCGGTGCCCTCTCCGGTTTCCGGGCCGAGGCCCTGGTCGGAGATGATCAGCGAGGCGCCCGGCGACAGCAGCTCGGAAATGCGGTCGAGTGCCTCCTGCGGGAAATTGATGCGGTCGAGCGCCTCGGTCGCAGTCGACGCCGGCACCGGATGCTCGACCTTTTGCTCTTTATCGTGCCGCAGGGACTTGCCGCCGCGTTGCGCCTTTCTCGCCGATCCGCCGCCGGTCGGCATGGTCACCACGTTCCAGCGCATGGTCGTCTTGTCGTCGTTGAGCGCGAGCGCGGTGAACACATGTGTGCCGAGCGGCTTGTCGGGTTGCTCGACCGTGACCGGCATGCTGAACAGCGGCTGGAAGCCCTTGCGCGCGAACAGCTTGCCTTCCCGGCGGCTGACGAAAACCGAGATCGGGCCGGGCTTGAGCGGACGAGCCTCGGCGCCGCCGCCGAGCGCGCCGGATCGCATCTGCCCCCTCTTGGCCGGCTCGACGCCGTCGGAGAGCGGCTTCACCCCCTCCGAGGACGTGAGCGGCGTCTCGCGCTGCACCCCGACCGCATAAGCCATGGCGTCGAGCGCGGGGCTGCCGGCGTTGGCGCCGTCGGAGACGATGGCCGGATCCGGCTTGGAAGCGGCGAGCGCGCCGTGGGCGGCTCTGACGACGTCCGCGGAAGAGGGCTCCGCCGAGGGCGGCACCGCCGCCGGCGGCTCGTCCTTCGGCTCCGCCGGCGATTCCTGCTTCACCGTGAACAGACGGGCATGGGAGATCGCGGCCGGGGTTACCTCGCCGCGCGCGATCAGCACGCGAACCCCGAGCTTGGTGGTTCCCCACAAGCGGCGGGCGAACGCCTCGGGCAGGCGGATGCAGCCGTGCGAGGCCGGCTGGTTGGGCACCACGCCCTGGTGCATCGCCACGCCCGACCAGGTGATCCGCTGCATGTAGAACATCGGCGCGGAATAGTAGATGTTCGAGCGATGCCAGCGGTCCTTCTGAATGATGCTGAAGACGCCGGTCGGGGTCGGATGGCCGGGGGTGCCGGTGGAGACCCGCGAATGGGCAATCGGCTGGCCGTCCGAATAAAGCGTCAGCTGCTGGTGATCGATCGAGATGGCGATGCTCAGCACCCCCTTGGCCTTGGAGGCGAGCTCATCGGCGTCCTCTTTTGCCTTGACGGGTCCCTTGGCGCGGGAGGCGGTCTCGATCCCGCGCTGCCTTGCCGGCTTCGATGCCGGCGCGTGGGCTGCCCGGTACGGGCCGGCCTGCTGCTGGAAACCGAACGGGAACGCCGCGGCCGAGCCGGCAAGCGCGCCGAGCCATATCGTGGCTGCGGCGACTGCCAGCAATGCTCGATCGCTGCGAATACGTGTGGACTGACCCGAGCCGGGTCGCGAGAGTATCTGCACGGACGCCCCCTGACTTATGGCGCGAGCGGGCGCAGACCTGTCCTGTCGGCGCCGGCCCAAAGCATTAGTCGCGCAGCAGGGTTGAAAGGTTCGATCGCGGCAAAGCCTCGATTTTCAGCAAATTCGAGAGACGGTAGCATGGTGGAGCGGGCGGCCCGCGGCGCGCGCCCGGGGCGTCGAGCTTTCTCGAGCATGGATCGCCGCACCACCGTGCGCGAGCGCAACGGCTGACCACGCATGCTGATGAGCGGTGCGGAATATCTCGCCAGCATCCGGGACGGACGGCGGGTCTATGTCGGCGGCGAGCGCGTCGACGACGTCACGATCCATCCGGCGTTCCGCAACGCGGCAGGATCCATGGCCGCCATCTACGAGCGCAAGCGCGCGCCGGAAAATCGCGAGGCGATGAGCTTCGAGGAGGAGGGGGAAACCTTCTCCGCCTATTACCTGCTCCCGCGCACGCGCGAGGATCTGCACCGCCGTTTCGAGACCCACCGGCGCATCGCGTCGTGGACGTACGGGCTGATAGGCCGGTCGCCCGACAACTTCCCGAGCTATGTGAGCGGGCTGGTCATGGATCCGGCCATGTTCGACCGCATTCGCCCGGGCTTCGGCGACAACGTCCGAAATTACTACCGGCACATGCGCTCGAACGACCTGTTCGTGGCGCACACCGTCACCAATCCGCAGGGCTGGCGCCGTCCTGTCGATCCGCGCGAGGCAGCCCGCCGCACCGCCACGCTGCGGGTGATCGACGAGGACGACCGCGGCGTGACCATCAACGGCCTGAAGATGCTCGGGACTGCCGCGGTGTTCTGTCACGACACCTGGTGCGGCAACCTGCAGCCGCTCATGCCGGGGCAGGAGAAGGAATCGATCACCTGCGCCGTGCCGCTCAACGCGGAGGGCGTGAGCATCTGGTCGCGCAAGCCCTACGAGCGGCATGCGGTGAGCGAGTTCGACAACCCGCTGGCTGCGCGCTTCGACGAGACCGACAGCGCCGTCCTGTTCGAGAACGTGAAGGTGCCCTGGGAGCGCGTGTTCTGTCACGACAATGTCGAGATGACGCGGGCGATCTACGTCCGCACCCCCGGGCATGCCATGGCCAACCATCAGGCCAATGTCCGTTTCCTCGAGAAGCTCAACCTGATCGTCGGGATGGCACGCAAGCTCGCCGACATGAACAACGCCGGCGAGATCCCGGCGGTCCAGTTCACGCTGGGGCGGCTCGCCGCCATGCAGGCGACGCTCGAGGGGCTCATCATGGGCCAGATCAATTGCGGCGAGAGGCAGCCGGGAGGATTCCTGACGGTGAACCGCCGCTACGTCTATGCGGCGCTGCACTGGTGCACCAATCACTACGCGGAGATCTGCGACACGGTGCGCGAGCTGATGGGCGCGGGCGTGTTCCAGATGCCGGCCGACGTCTCGGTGCTGCGCGTCCCGGAGCTGCGCGAGCGGTTCGAGACCTATTGGTCGGTGCCCGGCCAATCCGCGAAGGAACGCATGAAGCTCGCCATGCTGGCCTGGGACCTGCTCGGCTCCGACTTCGCCGGCCGCCATCTGCAATACGAGAAATTCTATGCCGGGCCTGCCTTCGCGATGAACAGCTACAGCTATCTGAGCGCGCCGTGGCAGGAGTGGATCGCTCCGCTCGACGACCTGCTCGCGAGCTACGATTGAGCTGGTCTCGCGCGCTCGCCGACGATAGCGAATGGCCGCCGCGGGTCGACGACGCAATGCAGGCTGCCCCGATCTGCAACCCTATGGGCGCAGCCCGCGCGCTGCATCGATCACGGCGCCCGGATCGGGCGGCATCTCGTCCGACCGCCACGCGACGTGACCGTCCGGCCGCACCAGGACCAGCCGCCGCTCGTAGCGCCGAGCCGCCTCGGGCTCGATCACGGCCTCGACCTGCAACGGCACGCGCCGCGCGACCGCGGCGGCCGCGAAGGCGGAGCCGTCCGGTGCATCGCCGCCGAGGCGCAGCAGCACGAAGCCGCGACCGAAGAGATCGAGGATCGAGCGTCCGGCGGCGAGCCACAGATGCGGCGCGCGCGAGCCGGGGCGCGCCGAGGGAGCCACCTCTTCCGCATCGTCCGCCGGCGGCGGCGTGCCGTCGGGCAGGCAAATCGGTGAGTCTTCGTAGCGATAGCCGATCTGCAGTCCGGTGGTGCGGAACATCCGTCCGACGCCGCGCACGAGCGCCTCGCCCACCCGCCTGCGCACCTCCTCGCCTTCCGGGCTGGCATCGGCGATCGGCGCAAGCCCGCGATCGAGCTTCTGGTGCTCGCCATAGAACTCGGCCGTCATGCGGACGTTTCTCATCCCGATCGGCCGGCGCTCCCGCTCGTAGGATCGCAGCAGGCCCGCGCCGCCCCATCCGCCAAGCACCGCTCCGAGCTTCCAGCCGAGGTCGACTGCGTCGGCGATCCCGGTGTTCATGCCCAGCGCCCCGGTCGGCGACAGCTGATGAACGGCGTCGCCGGCGAGGAAGACCCGCCCCCTCGAATAGGATCGGGCAACGACGCTGCGGCGGGTCCAGATGCTCGCACCCAGCCACTCGACGGGCAGAGGGTGGCCGATCGCGCGGCGGAGATAAGCCTCGCGATCGATTGCTCCGGGAGTGAGCCCGGGGCCGGCATCGAGCACCATCAGCCGCCACATCGCATTGGCGGGATCGATGATCCGGACGTTCGACCAGACGCCGTCGTGATCCACGGTGACGAAGAACGTGGTCGGCCGCCGGCCGCAGATCTCCAGGAGCCGTGGCGCCCGGAAGTAGAGATGCACGGGATGGCCGAGCGTCTTGCCGTCGAGCTCGATGCCGAGCGCCCGCCGCACCAGGCTGCTCGCACCGTCGCATCCGACCAGATACTCCGCCTCGATGCGTTCCCGCCGCCCGCTGTCGAGCTCGGTGACCTCCGCGCTCACTCCGCCTTCCGATGCCGCGAAAGCGTCGAGCCGCGTGCGGTGGCGCAGCCGCACATGTGCAAAGCTGTCGGCGAAGCGCCGCAGGATCGGGTCGAACCACATCTGCGAGCAGACCTGCAGCCGCATCGGGCTGTGCGGCTCCGGCTTCTCGCTCGCGCGCGGCGGGCGAGGCATGCGGCCGAGCTCGTATCCGGAAAGGGCGGTCACGAACGCCACGTCGAGCGGATAATCCGCCGGGAACGGGCAGCCGAGCACCGCATCGGCAATGCCCCAGCGCCGGCAGAACTCCATGCTGCGGATGTTCACCTCGTTCATCTTCGGGGTGGGGATCGTGCCGTCGCCCTGCTCGACCAGCATGCAGGGCACGCCGCGCCAGCCAAGCTCGCTCGCGAGCGCGAGCCCGACCGGTCCGCCGCCGACGATCAGGACCGGGATCTTCCGCACCCGCCCGTGTCCCTCAATCGATCTTCACCCCGGCAGCCTTGGCCACCTCGACCCATTTGCCGTGCTGAAGAGCGATGTAGGCGGCAAAGTCCTGCGGCGAGCCCGGCTTCGGCTCGGAACCCGCCGCACTGATCAGCGCCCGCATCTGCGGCGACTGGATGCCTTCGTTGATAGTCTCGTTCAGTATGCCGATGATGGGCGCGGGCGTGCCCGCCGGCGCGACCAGGCCGAAGAAGGTGTTGGCCTCGGCATTGGGAATGCCGGCTTCGGCCATGGTCGGCAACTCGGGCAGGAGCCCGCTGCGCTCGGCGCTCTGCGCCGCGAGCGCGCGCAGCTTGCCCTCGCGGATCTGTGAGACGAGGATCGCGATGTTCTCGAACGTCAGCTGGACGGCTTGGCTGAGCACCGCGGTCACCGATTCGCCGCCGCTGCGGTAGGACACCCCGGTCAGCTTGGTGCCGCTGCGCAGCATGAACAGCTCGCCGGCGAGATGCGGCAGCCCGCCGGCGCCGGTATGCGCGTAATTGAGCTTGCCGCGATTGGCTTTGGCGTCGGCGACGAGGTCGCTGACCGACCTCCACGGCGAGGATGGATGCACCACCAGGATCTGGAAGCCCTCGATGATCTTCGCGATGGGGATGAAATCCTTGACCGGATCATAGCCGGCGCTGGTCGACACCGCCGGGATCACGGCAAGCGTGCTGGTGTTGCCCATCAGCAGCGTGTAGCCGTCGGCCGGTGACTTCGCGACTTCGCGGGCGCCGATCGCGCCGCCGGCACCGGGGCGGTTCTCCACCACCACCGGCTGGCCGAGCTTCGGCGTCAGGATCTGCGCCGCCATCCGCGCCGGAACGTCGGTCGGGCCTCCCGCGGCCGCGGCCACGATGATCCTGATCGGATGCGCCGGATAGGGCTGCGCGCCGGCCGGGCCGGCAGCATCGAGCTGCAACGGGAGCACCACGATTGCGAATGCCAGCATTCCGCGCCGCCGCATCTTCTTCTCCCCTGTCTTGTCCGCTAGCCGAATGACCAGGCGCCGTAGCCTACCACCCGATTGCGGCTGCCGGCGGTGTCGCCGGAATTGCACAGCGAGAGCCGCCGCGCCGCGAGCCCGCGCCGGCTCGCCTCGCGGATCAGCCCGGCCACGGCAACCCAGCCGCAGGCGTCATCGGCACCGAGGCTCGCCCAATCGCCCGCTTCGATGCGGCGGGCGGTTGCGGCATCGCGACGGGCCGCCGTCGCATGGTCGTGGTAGTGGGAAAGATCCGAGCTCACCACGATCAGCGTTTCCGGCCCGCCCCAGAGCCGCTCCAGTGCCGCGGCGGCTTCGAAGCTCGCGGCATCGCCGGCGAGGAGCGGCACCAGCCGGAACGACGGCAACAGCGCCTGCAGGAAAGGCAGCTCGACCTCGAGCGCGTGCTCGGGGGCATGCGGAACATCATCGACGACCACGAACGGCAGCTCCGTCAAATCGGCGAGCGCGGCGCGGTCGATCGGGACAGGGCCGAGCGGCGTCGCGAAACGATCGGCGGCGGGCACGGCAATACCGCGCACGGCAACGTAGTGGGCGGGTCCGATCAGCACCACGCGGGTGACCGCCTGCGCGCATCCGTGCAGGCGCGCGAACGCCGCCGCCGCCACCGCGCCGGAATAGACGTATCCGGCATGCGGGGCGATCAGCGCCTTGGGCGAGGTGCCGGTGCCGGCGGGCGCCGCGGCAAGCAGGTCGGCAACGGTTGTCGAGAGCCGGCGCGCCTCGGCGGGATAGAACAGGCCCGCCACCGCCGGCGGACGGACGTTCGCGCCTTGCCGGGACACAGCTGCCATTGTCCTCTCGATGCCGCCTCCCCAGATAGCAGCCGAATATGGCGCGGGAGAGCAGATGGCGACCTCTGAAGCGGCGGCGTCGATCGAGGGGGTGCCGGGCCGCTACTGGCACCGGCTGCCCGACGGGCGCGTGCAATGCGACCTGTGCCCGCGCTATTGCCGGCTGCACGAGGGGCAGCGCGGCCTGTGCTTCGTGCGCGGACGCCGGGACGACCGGATCGTGCTGACCAGCTATGGCCGCTCGTCCGGCTTCTGCATCGATCCGATCGAGAAGAAGCCGCTCAACCATTTCCTCCCCGGCACCCCAGTGCTCTCCTTCGGCACCGCCGGCTGCAATCTCACCTGCAAGTTCTGCCAGAACTGGGACATCTCGAAAGCGCGGGCGCTCGACCGCGTGCAGGATCTCGCCACTCCCGCAGCGATCGCCGAAGCGGCGGTGCGCAGCGGCTGCCGCTCGGTCGCCTTCACCTACAACGATCCGGTCATTTTTCTCGAATATGCCGTCGACGTGGCGCAAGCCTGCCGCGAGCGCGGCATCAGGACCGTGGCGGTGAGCGCGGGCTACATCGCTCCCGAGCCGCGGGTCGAGCTCTTCCGCCATATCGATGCCGCCAACATCGACCTCAAGGGATTCACCGACGGATTCTACAAGAAGCTGTGCACGGGTCGGCTCGCGCCCGTGCTCGACACGCTCGAATATCTCAGGAAGGAGACGAATGTCTGGCTCGAGATCACGACGCTGCTCATTCCCGGCGAGAACGACGCACCAGGCGAGATCGAAGCTGAGAGCCGCTGGCTGATGGAGCATCTCGGTCCCGACGTGCCGCTGCACTTCACCGCGTTTCATCCCGATTGGAAGATGACCGACACGCCTGCCACGCCGCCGCGCACGCTGGGCCTGGCACGGCGGATCGCGATAAAGAGCGGGCTGCGCTACGTCTACACCGGCAACATCAACGATCCCGGCGGCGGCAGCACCTATTGCCACGGCTGCGGCGCAGTGCTGATCGGCCGCGACTGGTACGATCTCACGGCCTGGAATCTTTCCGCCGACGGCCGCTGCCTTGCCTGCGGCACGGCCTGCGCCGGCGTGCTCGACACGGCGCCCGGTCACTGGGGGCGGCGCCGCCGGCCGGTCGACGTGCAGGCGCTCGTCGGCGCGTGATCGATCACCGGCCGGGGAACGCGATCGACGACTTCGTGCATGGTTTGCGAGCCTGCCGGTTTAACGATATAGATTAACCGAAAGTTATAATCCTGTTATGGTGCCCCGAATGAGCAAGCTGCAAGCCCACGGCCTCCCGGGCCTGAGCGATCGTGAATCGCTTCGGGCGCAGTACGCCACTGCCCGACCCTTCCCGTTCGTCATGATCGAGCAGCTCCTCGATCCGGCATTCGCCGCCGAAGTAGCGGCTTCCTACCCGTCATTCGAGGATGCGCTCGCACGCGGCAAGACCTTCAAGGCCGTCAACGAGGAAGGTTCAGATCACCAAAACGGATCTCTTTCCCGAGCCGGTGGCGCGACTCAACCGCGCGCTCGCCTCGCCAGAGTTTCTCTCCGACCTGTCCTACATCACCGGCATCCCGCATCTCTTGGCCGATGCCGAGCTGACTGGAGGCGGCATGCACATCACGGGGCCGGGCGGGCGCCTCGACGTGCATGTGGATTTCAATT
>DASXAP010000093.1:0-4679 GCA_036406655.1 Xanthobacteraceae bacterium
ACCCCGCTGCTGGCGCGCCTGACCGAGGATGCTGCGCCGATCGAGGCGCTCGCGCGCGCCGACGCGGTCAAGCGCCCGCATGACGAGAGCATCGACAGCCGCGCCCGCGGACGGCGCAATCCGCCGCGCATCGCCGCGCCATTTGCCGATACGCTGCCGGGCGATCTCGACGTGCCGGCCCGCGGCTCGGCGCATTCGCCGACCCGACGCGGCGGCACGAAGTTGCGCAATCCCCCATAGGATCTCTCGCGGGTCGTCATGCCCGCGCTTATCGCGGGCATCCACGTCTTTACGGCGCCGCGGTGCCGGAAGACGTGGATGGCCGGGACAAGCTTGGACAAGCCCGGCCATGACGCTCGAAATGTGATTCGATCCGACCGAAACGCGCTCTATCCACGCAGAGCATGGGTGCTGCGCGCCCCGAGCGCACGCTCTCCCCTCCCGGCCGGCTTTGCCGGCGGCGCTCTTCGCGATCAGCTGCTCCCGAGACTACCGAGCCGTTTTCATCGGGGTATCACGCCGTCCCGGCCGACATTGATACGCGCCGCCTCGAAGGTGCCATCCGGCTTCTTCGTGGCGGCGAAGATGGTGAAGCTCGCCCCCGGCTTCAGGTCACTGGCGCTGCCGATCTCGTAGCGCACGATCGGCACCCCGGGCGGCACGATGATCTTCTGCTCGCCGCCTCTGTAGCGCACGGTGACGGTCTGGCCCTCGACGCCGGTCACGGTCGAGCCGACGGTGCCGTTCGTCATGGTGCTGCTGGGTGCTCCGTCCCAGGGCCGATGTCCCTCCCCGGTGCCGCGCTGGGATTCGGCGAAGATGTGGACCTCGAGAGCCTTCTGGGTGCCGTCGGCCTGCGGCATCGCCCCGCTGCCGATGAAGGAGCCTTCCTTGATCTCGGCGAGCGAAGCCCGCACCACGCCGACGATCTGCGCCTTGTCAGTGAGCCTCACGCTCAGCTGTGCACCGTCACGCGCCTTCACCGCAAGCGTGTTGCCGTCGACCTTCTCGATCGTCCCGCGCAGACGCACCGTCTGCGCCTGCTGCGCAGCAACCGGCAGCGAGACGAATCCCGCCAGCACGATCGCGATAGCTGCTCGTCGGATCATCTTGCTTCTTCCAGGACCCGCGTCGGTGCGTGCGATCAACCCCCTCACATCGGCGGGGCGAGGCCGTCGCGGCCGACCGAGACGGAAGCTGCTTCGAGCGTGTCGTCCTTCTTCTGCGCGACGCTGAAGATCTTCGCGCCGGGCTTGAGCTCGTCCTTGCTGCCGGGAACAAAGCTCACGATCACCGTCTCCGGCGTGACGACGACCTTCTTTTCCCCGGTCTTGTACTTGAGCGTGATCTCCTCGCCCTGGACGCCCTTGACCATTTGCGCCACGGCGGCATTGGTCATGGTGCTGCTCGGAAGGAGGTCCCACGGCATATGTCCTTCAGCCGTGCCGCGCAGCGCCTCCGGGAAGATGTGAATCTCCACCGCCTTCTGGCTGCCGTCCGCCTGCGGCATGCCGACAACACCGACATACGAGTTCGGCTTGATGTCCGAAAGCGAAGCCTTGACGATCCCGCGCACTGCGACGTTGTCGGCCAGCTTGACCTTGTAGGTCATCTGGTGGTCGCGCGACTGCACCGTCAGCAGATTGCCGTCGAGCGACTGTATGGTCCCCCGCACCCGCACAACCTGCGGCTGCTGGGCGAGGCTCACGGCGGTGGCAAGCAACAGAGCCAGGCCAGCGACGCCGAAGACAGATCGAGTCACCTTTGGCATGTGATCCTCCCGAACGCGGCCCCCTTTTGGCAATTCCGGCGGCGAGTGAACAACCCCGGTCGGGGCCTTGTTATTCCATTCCGAGCCGATCCCATGAGAGCAGCCTCGACTGACGGGCGCAAGGGCTTGCGCGTGCCGCTCCGGAATCGGCTAATAGATGCCCGGTGTGGCGCCCCCATCGACCGCGATCGCGGCGCCCTGGATTTGCAGCGCGGCGTCCGAGCACAGGAACAGCGCCAGCGCCGCGATATCCTCGGGCGTCGACATGCGCCGCGCTCCGCTCTTCGCGAGCGCTTCGGCCCGAAGCTCGGCGACAGCCCTGCCGGTCGCCGCTGCGCGCTGCTCGAGCAGTCGCTCGACTCTTTCGGTAGCGGTCTGCCCGGGATGTATGGCATTGACATGCACGCCCTCGCGCATGCCCAACCGCGAGACGCCTTTGCTGAAGTTTGCACACGCCGCGTTGACCGAGCCGCCGATCAGGAACTCCGGCTCGATCGTTCGCGCCGCCCCGCCGATAATGTTGACGACATGCCCGTCGGCAGCCCTGAGCAAGGGCCAGAACAGGCGGGTCAGGCGCACCGCGCCGAAGAATTTCAGCGCAAATCCGTCGAGCCAGGCTTCGTCCGGGAGCTCCGCGAAATTTCCGGCCCGCGTGGCGCCGGCATTGTTGATCAGCACGTCGCAACGCTGGAAGCGCTCGTTGACCGCTTCGAACACGCGCTCGCAGGCGCCGAGCTGGCGCAGATCGCCGGCGACCAGCATCGGCGGCGGCCCCACCGCCGCGATCACCTTGGCCGCAGCAGCAAGGTTCTGCTCGGAGGAGGAGGCGAGCACGGTCTGCGCCCCCTCACGTGCAAATGCGAGCGCAATGCCGCGGCCGATGCCGCGGCTGCCCCCCGAGATGACGACGATCTTGTCGCGGAAAGCGTCCGGCATGCGCACCCTCCCTCGTCCTTTCCTGCGGCAAAGCCGGCATCATCGCCGCATCGCGGTCGGAAGACACGTTGACGGCCGGCATCGGCCGACATTCCGGCCATGACGGCCTCCTACCGCAAGCAGCATAATTCGGTGTATCGGCTGAGGCGCGAAAAAAATGAAATCGATCTTCATCGACTGCAACAACCAATTGGCCCCGGTATTTGCCCGGGTGCGGCAGCCGGATGATCCGCCGATCGCAGTCAACAGCGAGCCGTTCCAATCGAGCGATCTGCCGCGCCTTCTATCCGGCTACGATATTTGTCTCGATGACCATTCGTACCTCCCGACCGAGCTCGTCGCCCGCTGTCGCGACCTCAGGCACGTCGTGTTCCTCGGCACCGGCGCCACGAGCTACATGGATGTTGCGGCCCTGAACGGATTGGGCATCGAGGTGCATACGATAAAGGGCTACGGCGACACCGCGGTTGCCGAGCACACCATGGCGCTGATCTTTGCCGGCTGCCGCGAGCTCGCGCGGATGGATCGCGCGGTGCGGGCGGGCGTCTGGGATCCGCTCGAAAGCATGCAGCTCACGGGCAAGACGCTGGGCCTGATCGGGCTCGGCGGCATCGGCCGGGAGGTCGCGCGCCTCGCCCGCGGCACCGGCATGACGGTGATCGGCTGGAACCGGACGCCGCGCCCGGTCTCCGGCGCGACACCGGTCTCGCTCGATGACCTCCTCGCCACCGCCGACGTGATCTCGCTCCACCTTGCCCTCAACGAGGAGACGCGCGGGATCATCGACGCCGAGCGCTTCGCCCGGACCAAGCCGGGCGTCATCCTGGTCAATACCGCGCGCGGCGCACTCGTCGAGGAAACGGCGTTGATCGCCGCCCTGGCGAGCGGCCATATCCGGCACGCCGGGTTGGACGTCTTTCACGCCGAGCCGCTCCGACCCGACCATCCCCTGGCGCGCATGGAGAACGTGACCATCACCGCGCACGCGGGCTTCCGTACCCGGGAAGCGTCGCTGACGCTCATGCGGCGCGCCATCGATATCGTGCGTGCAATCGCCGCCTCAGCTGCCGCTCCGCTGCAGCCGTCGGCCGATTGAACCGACCGGCGCCCCGGCGCGCGCCCGCCTTGCAGCAACGTACCGGGCACCACAATTTTCAGGCCATGCAGCGCGACGCGAGCCAGCTCAGCCTGTTCGACAGCCGGTCGGGGTGGCCTGCGATAACTTTTCGCAATTTTGCCGCCCGATGAAGCGCGGGCCCGTGCGTCGAGCTCCCTCGCAAGCGGGCAAGCCGCGCCTGCAGCCGCGCATCGAGCGGCGCTCGCCGCAGCGCCACGCGGCTGCCGCGACCCAGGCTCGGCCGTTGCTGGTCATCGACGGCGACTCCTTCGCTCACCGTGCCTATCACGCGTTGCCGAAAACGATACGACGCAAGGGCGGCAAAGGCGCCGGTGCCATCGTCGGGTTCGCGAACTTCCTGTTACGCTTCTATGCGAGCGAGCGACCGCGGGCAGTGGTCGTCGGTTGGGATACACTTGATGCGCCTACCGAGCGCCACGCGCAGTTTCCTGCCTACCAGAGCGGACGCGAGTTCGACGACGCCCTCATCGAGCAGCTCGAGGCTCTCCCGGAATTCGTGGCCGCGTGCGGTTTCGCCAATGCCAAGGCGCCGGGCTACGAGGCCGACGATTTCCTGGCGGCGGCCGTTGCCGCCGAGGAGCGCAGGGGCGGCACCGCGTTGGTCGCGAGCGGCGATCGAGATACGTTTCAGCTGGCGTCTGAGCGGACACTCGTTCTCTATCCGGTAAAGGCGGGCGAGATCGCCCGCATCGGCCCGCCGGAAGTTCGCGAACGCTATGGCGTCGATCCCGCGCAAGTGCCGGATTTCATCGCCCTGCGCGGCGATCCCTCCGACCGGCTGCCCGGGGCTGGTGGGGTCGGGCCCAAGCGTGCAGCGGCGCTCCTGCGCAGCTA
>DASXAP010000094.1:0-5979 GCA_036406655.1 Xanthobacteraceae bacterium
GTTCATGCTCGAGGCGCGGCCGGGCGCCTTCATCTTCGTCGGCAACGGCGACGGCGCCGGGCTGCACCACCCCGCCTATGACTTCAACGACGAGGTGATTCCGTTCGGCACGTCGTATTGGGTGCGGCTGGTCGAGACGGCAATGCCGGGAGCCGGCAATCAGTGATCAGTGATCAGTGATCAGAAGCACCAATCGGAAGGACGCGGCTGTCAGTAACCCGCACTGCGGTGCCGTGATCAATGATCGCTGGTCAGGGTCACTGATTGCTGATCACTGACTACTGGTTACTGATGATGACTGGCCGCTGACCACTGGTTGCTGCTCCTGCGGCAGGGTCGCCGCGACCTTCGCCTCGATCCCGCGCCAATAGGAGAACTCGTTGAACCGCGAGCCCTCGAGCGCGGCGATCACGACCGCGGCGAGGAACGGCAGGCTCTGCACCACCAGCACCACGGCGAAGAGGTTGATCTCCCGGATCTGCTTGTAGTTCGTCGCGACCGTGGTGACGGCGCCGATCAGCAGCAGTGCCCCGATCACGCCTTCCCAGAAGGCGGGGAAATCCGGTCCCTTGCGGGTCAGCCCGCCCTTTGCCGTGCGCATGAAAGGCATGCTCTCCCGCCACAGGCCGGCGCCTACGGCCCGCGCCACGGTCCATTGCACCGCCATCGCGCAAAGCACCGCGCCGAGCATCTGCCGCAGCGGGATCGACACGCGCAGCGGATAGAGCACGAGGAAATGCGCGAGCGTGACGGCGAAGCCGGCGAGGATCGGCACGGTGAGGATCCTGTCGGGGATGGCGATGCCGGCGAATGCGACCACCGGCACCCAGACGAGGTTGAGCAGCGCCACCAGCACGCCGATCGATTCGGCGCCGAGCCAGTTGAGCCATCCCAGGGCGAACTCGCGCTTCTGCTCGTGGCTCAGCCCGGCGGCGCCGGGCACGAAGAAGCGGGCGTGCTTCTTCACGATCTGCAAGCCGCCATAGGCCCAGCGGTAGCGCTGCTTCTTGTAGGCCTCGAAGGTGTCCGGCAGCAGGCCATGCCCGTAGCGGCGATTGGTGTAGTGGATCTGCCAGCCCTGCTCGAGCACGGCAAGCCCGAGGTCGCAGTCCTCGACGATGGTGTCGCTCGACCACCCGCCGGCCGAGAGCAGCGCCGCCCGCCGGATCAGGCACATCGTGCCGTGCACGATGACCGCGTTGGCTTCATTGCGCTGGATCATGCCGATGTCGAAAAAGCCGGCATATTCCCCGTTCATCGCGTGGTGCATGAGCGTGCGGTCGCCGTCGCGATGGTCCTGCGGCGCCTGCACCATCCCGACCTGCGGATCGGCGAAGGCCGGCACCAGGTGCCTGAGCCAGTCCGGCTGCACCACGTAGTCGGCATCGATCACGCCGATGATCTCCGCGTCGGCGGCGGTCTGCGCCAGCGCCAGCCGCAGCGCCCCGGCCTTGTAGCCGCTGACATTGTCCGCATTGATCAGCTTGAACCGCTCGCCGAGCGTGCGGCAATGCTCCTCGATCGGCTGCCAGAACGCCGGGTCGGGCGTGTTGTTGATGACGACCACGCATTCGAAATTCGGATAGTCGAGCCTGGCAACCGCGTCGAGCGTCGCCTTGAGCATCTCCGGCGGCTCGCGGTGTGCGGGAATGTGGATCGACACCTTGGGCGCCGAGCCTTCGCCGGCGCGCACCGGTCCGCCGAGCAATCGGCGCGGCCGATCACCGAAGAGAATGACTGCAATCTCCTCGACCCGCGCGAGCGCGATCACGATCAGTGGCACCAGCAGCAGCACCCCGAGCCCGAGCGCGAATGCCGCTCCCCACACGAAATAATGCGTATGCCAGAAGGCGAACACGGTCGCGAGCCAGGCGCCGACCAGGTTGGCGGCGACGACCAGCGTCAGCTCCTCTCCGAGCGTGGTGCGCTCGCGCGCGACGAGGGGCAGCGAGAGCAGGAGACCGAGCAGCACCGCAAGGCCGGCGACCTTCCAGTAATCGGGATCGGCGACGGGACCGACCCAGCCGAACTTGGCGTGACGCGCGGCGTCGAACATCCCCCAGTACATGCCGACGCCGCCTTCATTGGTCTTCCACGGCTGATCGAAGGCTTCGACGATGTTGTAATCGATCCCGTAGGCCTCGGCGCGGGAGACGAAATCGCGCAGCACCGTCGCCTGCTCGATCCGTCCGGGATCGGCGGCATGCATGTTGTACCCGCCGCTCGGCCATCCGAACTCGGCAACGACGATGCGCTTGCCGGGGTGGGCGGCGCGAAGCCGGTTGTAGGTGAGGATGGTCTGCTCGACCGCCTGCTCCGCGGGCGTGCCGCCCCAGTAGGGGAGGATATGCGCAGCGATGAAATCGACGGCCGAGGCGAGCTTGGTCGCGGCTTCCGCCTTGACGGCCGCCTGCTCGGGCTTCCTCGGATCGGGGATGCCGAGCCAAACGTCAAATGTCTCGCCGGTGGTGACCGGCGTCGTGGTCTGGCGCTTGACCCGGCGGATGATTCCGATGAGCTCGTCGACCGACTTGTCGCCGCGCAGTATCGTCTCGTTGCCGACGACGATGGCGTTGATGTTGCTGTGGCGCCGCGCGAGCGCGATGCCCGACTGGATTTCCCGCTCGTTGCGGGCCTCGTCCTTGTCGATCCAGATGCCGAGGGTGACCCTGAGCCCGAATTCGGCGGCGATCGCCGGGATCAGCTCGCTGCCGCCGGTCGAGCTGTAGGTACGGATGACCCGGGTATAGGGGCTCAGGAGCTTCAGGTCGGCGCGAATCTGCTGCGCCGTCGGCCGGTCACCCAGGTCGGGGTGCTGCGATCGCGTGTAGGGGGAATAGGAGATGCTGGCAAGCGGAGCATCGACGTTGGCGACCGCCTGATGCCGTTGGAATAAGGTCCACAGTCCGGCATGCACGCAAACAGCAAGCGCCACCACGGCAGCGACGGAGCGCATCGAAAGCCAACCACGCGGGGCAAGAAACGGAGATCTGAACCTGTCCCCTGGGTTCAGCCAAGAAGCTCGCCAGGGTAATTTGGCGGCGGTCGAACCAGCAAGTAGCGATCAGTCATGGCAGTTTCAAGGACAACAACAACCGAGCAAACAAATCGTTCCTTCCCCGACTGAACAGTTATTCTGAACATCTGTACAGCTTAGCGCTGCTCCCGCTGGCAATCTGTACAGTCAGCGGCTGGTGGTTGCGTCCGGCGCCGCCGCCGTGCCCCTGCTGTCGGCTGCGGGGCTGAGCCAGCAGGCGTGGACCCGGCTGTAGAGCTTGTCGGTCGCCTTGCCGTCGAGATCTCCCTGGCGGACCAGGCAGCGGAACGCGGCCTGGATATGGTCGCCGGGGCAGCCGAAGCGGTCGTAGAGATCAAGGTGGCGAAACGCGGTCTCCAGGTCGTCGCGCCAGAGCAGGCTCACCACCCGACGCCCGAGCCACAGGCATTCCGGATTGGCCGCGGGGCCCCCCAAGAGCCTTTCGGCTTCGGCAAATTCGTCGACCTTCTTCGGCGCCTCCTTGGCGTCGCCGGCAGGCGGCTTGTCCGGCTTGGCCTCGGGGCTCTGCGCCACGCCTGGGCCGGCCGCAGTCAACAGCATGGCTGCGCCGAGGACGACAGCCGATACGCGCACTCGGGAAAAATGCATGATCACTCTGAAGGGTTGGTCGTTTCCTCCACATGCCGCCCCATTCGGTCAGCATTGCGGCGACCCTCTGCGGGATCAGCCGCACGCCATTTAAGCAGCCACCACAGCAAACGCCAAGTGCTGGGAATCATCGCGCGGTGAGCATCGGCGGAGGCCGGGGCGAGACAAGGGAAGCAGCCGGGCATCTCCGGTGCGGCGCTTGGCACCCGCGGCGCGGCACGATAGGCGAGATGGCCAGGCAGGGGGGATTTCCCGAATGACCATTGCCGTTGCGCTCCTCGCGCTTGCCGCGTCGGCGATCGTTGCCGTCTGGAGCTGGCTCGGCACTCCGCTGGAGATGCCGCCCTCGGCAGTCGGCGCAGGGCAAAAGGTCTACTGCGTGTCCTATGCCCCCTTCCGCGGCGATGAGAGCCCGTTCGGTCCGGATCGCCCCGTCGATCCACAGCGGATCGAGGAGGACCTGATCCAGCTCAAGCAGGTCACCGACTGCGTGCGCACCTACTCGATCGATCACGGCCTCGACCGCATCGCCGAGATCGCCGGACGCCACGGGATGCGGGTGCTGCAGGGGATGTGGCTGTCCAACCGGCGCGAACGCAGCCGGGCTCAGATCGAAACCGCGGTCGCCCTCGCCAACCGGTTTCCCGCCGTCATCGCCGCCGTGATCGTGGGTAACGAGGTCCTGCTGCGGGGGGAAATGTCGGCTACCGAGCTCATCGGCAGCATCCGCGAGGTCAAGGCACGGGTGTCGGTGCCGGTGACCTATGCCGACGTCTGGGAGTTCTGGTTGCGCCATGCCGAAGTCGCCGCGGCGGTCGATTTCGTCACCATCCACATTCTGCCCTACTGGGAGGACTTCCCCATTCCGGCCGCGCGGGCGGCAGCCCATGTCGAGGTCATCCGCAAGCGCATGATTGCCGCCTTTCCCGACAAGGAAGTTTTCATCGGCGAGTTCGGATGGCCGAGCGCCGGGCGGATGCGTGAAGGCGCCTTGCCCTCGCCCAGCAACCAGGCGCGTGCCTTGCAGGAGGTTCTCGCGCTGGCCCGGCGCGAGAGCTATCGCGTCAACCTGATCGAGGCCTACGATCAGCCGTGGAAGCGGCAGCTCGAAGGCACCGTCGGCGGCCATTGGGGTCTCTACGACGCCTACCGGCGCCTGCCCAAGTTCGCCTGGGGCCGCCCTGTCGCCGATCATCCGGGCTGGCGCTGGCAGGCGGCGGCCGGCGTGGCGCTGGCGATCACTGCTTTCGCCGCCGCCTCGGCTGGGCGGGGGCGCAGCGCCGCCAAGACGGATGCAGGCTCTTGGCTGCGGGTTGCGGCGATCGCCTTCGCGTCCGGGTCCCTGATCGGCTGGACAGCCGCGAGCGTGCCGCTGGAAAGTCTCACTTTCGGCGATTGGCTCCGCTCGCTCGCCTGGGCTGCGGCCGCGCTGCTGGCGCCGGTGCTCGGCGCTGCCGCACTGGCTTCGGGTGCAAGGGTCCCCGCCTTTGCCCAAATCCTCGGACGCGGGGCCATGCGGCCGCGCGACGGGCTCGGCTGGGGGCTGGGAATCGTGCTCATCGCGGTCGCCGTGCTTTCGGCAGCGGCCGCGCTCGGCCTCGTATTCGATCCTCGATACCGCGATTTTCCCTTCGCGCCGCTCACCGGCGCCGCCATCCCCTTCGCGCTGGCGGCAAGCTGGCGGCTTCGGCCCAAGCCGCCGCCGGCGGAAGCGGTCATGTCGGCGGTGCTGGCGATCTCGGCCGTCTACATCGCGTTCAACGAAGGGCTCGCCAATTGGCAGGCGCAGTGGTTTGCCCTGGGCCTGATCCTGCTCGCCCTCACCCTGCTGCAGGCGCGGGACGCGCCAGGCTGAGCGGCAGCAAGGCGGCGGCGAGACCGGCCAGGTTGGCATTGTGCAGGACCAGCCCGAACGCCGCGGCGGCGAGCGCAATCGACATCAGCAGCATGGATGGCCGCACCAGGTTGAGCAGGGCTGCGGCCAGGGCAACCCAGCCGAACACCGCGTGGCTGTAGAGCACGATCACCAGACGGAAGCTCGTGCACAGCCACGTCTCGAGGCCGGCCTGGCAGGCCAGCGCCACGGGGGCGTGCTCGATGGCGAGGTAGCGCAGATGGAGCGCTTGGCCGAGCGCAAGAAACCCGACGATCAGCAGGATGCTGATCTGGTTCGGTGAGGGTCTGAACATCAGATTTCAGATATCAGATGTCGGATGCCAGATCCCAGGGGTCGCGAAGCTGTTTCTGGTCCGATCTCCGACATCCGGCATCTGAGCTCTGGCATCTGACCTCTGGCATCTGATATCCGGACGGCACCGGCACCTGCCGGTGCC
>DASXAP010000095.1:0-4821 GCA_036406655.1 Xanthobacteraceae bacterium
GACGCGGCGGGCGAGCTCGGGGGCGTCGAGCACGGCGATGACGATGAGGATGGCGCCGGTGACGAGATCGTGCACCTCGGGCGCCACCCCGATGGCGGAGAGGCCGGAGCGCAGGATGCAGAGCGTGAGCACGCCGGCGGCGATGCCCATCGGGCTGCCGCGGCCGCCCACCACCGAGACGCCGCCGACGATGGCGGCGGCCGCCGCCGGCGCCAGCACGTCGGCCAGCGCCACCGGCGAGGCGGCGCCGAGGCTGTAGCTCAGCAGCACGCCGGCGAGCGCGGCCGAGGCGCCGGAGGCGGCGAACACCGCGACGACGATGCGGTCGGTGTTCAGCCCGGCGATCCGGCTGGCGCGGCGGTCGCTGCCGGTGGCGATCACATCGCGGCCGATATGGGTGAGGCTCATCACCAGCGCCGCCAGCACGAACACGGCAAGGGCGGCGGCGCTGCGCACCGAGACCAGACCGGCGATCGGCGCGTTGAGCGCGAGCGCCACCGCCATGTCGGGGTAGCCGATGCTCTGGTTCCCGGTGAGCACGTAGGTGATGCCCTGCAGCGTGAGGAGGCCGCCGAGGGTGACCCCGACCGAGCTCAGATGCAGCCGGGTCATGATCAGCCCCTGCAGCGTGCCGCTGACGACGCCGGCGCCGACGCCGAGGGTGAAGCCGAGCCAGGGGTCGGCAGCGCCGGTCAGCACCGCGATGCAGCCGGCCAGCCCGACGATGCCGGCAACCGACAGGTCGAACTCGCGCACCAGCATCGACAGGCCGAGCCCGAGCGCCACCGGGCCGAGGGTGGCGAACAGCTGCATGACGCTGAAGACGGTGCCGATGCTGAAGAAATAGCCGCTGCCGCGGTCGATCAGCGCCAGCACGAGGACGGCGCCGGCCATGATGGTGAACGGCCGCGCCCGCGGCGCCAGCAGCAGGCGTGCTGCGCGCCTCATCGCCGCTCGCCGACGGTGTGCAGCATGACGACCGCGAGAACGATGACCCCGGTGATGAAGTACTGCAGCTGCTGGCTGAAGCCGCGCAGCAGCAGCACCACCTCGATGACCGCGATCACGGTCACCCCGACGAAGGTGCGCAGCACCGAGCCGGCACCGCCCTGGATGCTGGTGCCGCCGACCAGGACGGCGGCGATCGCGGTGTAGTCGTAGCCGGCCCCGAGCTCCATGTCGCCGGAGCCGTAGCGCGCCGCGAGCAGCACCCCGGACAGCGCCGAGCAGGCGCCGGCGATGACATAGGCGGCGGTGACGGCGCCGGTCGGGTCGATCCCGGCGGCGATCGCGGCGCGCGGGTTGCTGCCGACCATCACCATGACGCGGCCGACCCGGGTCCAGGAGAGGACGAGCTGGCCCACGCCGACGGTGGCGAAGAAGTAGAGCGCCTCGACCGGGATGCCGGCGACGCGTCCCTTGAACATCTGCAGCCCGGCACCGCCGGGATAGACGCGCTGGCCGCCGGTCGCGAGCGCGGCGCCCCCGAGCAGCAGCGCGAGCGCGGCGATGCTCACCAGGATCGGGTTGGCGCGGATATAGCCGACAAGGAGCCCCTGCGCGGCGGTGACGACGACGCCGAAGGCGATCGCGGCCGCGAAGGCCGCCGGCACGCCGAACGACAGGCTCGCGAGGAAGACCAGCGCCGATGCCGAGACCGTGGCTCCGAGCGCGAGCGACATGATGTTGCCGGTCAGCGTGATGAAGGTCATCCCGACCGCGACGCAGCCGATGAAGGAGATCGCGTTGAGGAGCGCATTGACGCTGAGCGGCGAGGTGAAGCCCGGCGTGGTGAGGGCGAAGGCCGCGATCGCCGCGCCGGCGGCGACGCGGATCGCCAGCACCAGATGCCGTGCCCGCGTCCCCCCGAGCCGGACGCTGCGCAGCGCGAGACCGATCGTGGCGCGCATTCGATCACGTCATGCGCGGGCTCGTCCCGCGCACCCATGTCTTCACCTCCTCGAAGCAAAGAGGACGTGGATGGCCGGGACACGGGGCTCCCCGCCGCGCAAACGCGGCGGGGTCCCCGGCCCGGCCATGACGCTGCTCTCTTGCATCCATTCGGCACATGCTCCCGGCGGTCAGACGTCGTTCATGCCGCGACCGGATGGGTGATGTCGGCCAGCACCCGCTGCAGGTCGGCTTCGCCGCGCCGATAGGTGGCGACCTGGCGGCCGCGATACATGCTGACGATGACGTCGGCCATGCCGAGCACCTCGTCGATGTCGGAGGAGGCCATGAGCAGGCAGTGGCCGCGGTCGCAGAAGCCGCGGATGAGCCGGTAGATCTCGGCGCGCGCCCCGACATCGACCCCGCGGGTCGGCTCGTTCATCAGCAGCACGCCGGGCCTCTCGCCGCCGATGGCGCGGCCGAACGCGAGCTTCTGCTGGTTTCCCCCGCTCAGCTCGTCGGCCGGCGAGCGCAGCCGGGCCCGGTCGACGCCGACGGCGGCGGCGAGCTGCGCGGCGAGCCCGCGCAGCCGGGGCCGGACGAGGATGCCGAGCCGGGTGTGCTCGGCGAGGCGGGTGGCGACGAGGTTCTGCCCGACGCGGAGGCGGAGAAACAGCCCCTCGCCGGCGCGGTCCTCGGAGATGAAGCGGATGCCCGCGTTCTGCGCGGCCGCCGGCGAGCGCAGCGGCACCGCGGCTGCGCCGACGCGCACCTCGCCGCTCGCGTCGGAGGCAAGCCCCGCGAGCGCGCGCAGCACCTCGGTCGCGCCGGAGCCGACCTGGCCGGCCAGACAGAGGAGCATGCCGCGCCGCGCGGTCAGGCTGAAATCGCCCACGATCGGCGGCACGCGCAGGTTCTGCACCACCAGCATCGGCTCTCCCGGCCGCGCCTCCCAGGCCGGATACATCTCGCCCAGGCTCCTCCCGAGCATCATCTGCATCAGCTCCTCGCGGTCGATCTCGGCGGTGCGGCGGGTGCCGATCAGCTCGCCGTTGCGCAGCACCGAGACGGTGTCGCAGAGCTCGAAGACCTCGCCGAGCCGGTGGGTGATGTAGACGATCGCCCTGCCCTCGGCCTTGAGCGCCCGCAACGCGCGGAAGATCCGCTCGATCTCCACGTCGGAGAGCGTGGCGGTCGGCTCGTCGAGAATGAAGAGCCGCGCCTCGCGGGTGAGCATGCGCGCGAGCTCGACGAGCTGGCGGCGGCCGATGCTGAGCCGCGCGACGGGGGTGTCGAGCGGCAGATCGCCTATTCCGACCTTCTCCAGCGCCGCCACCGCGCGCCGGCGCAGCTCGTCGCGGCGGTGGAGCAACGGAACCGCGCGGTTGCCGAGCCAGATATTGTCGAGCACCGACAGCGCCGGGGGAAGGCTCAGCTCCTGGGCCACGAGCGCGATGCCGAGCGCCTGGGCGTGCTGCGGGCTCGTGATGTCGGTGCGCACGCCGTCGACGAAAACGGTGCCGCCGTCGGCTGCGTGCACGCCGGTGATGATCTTGACGAGCGTGCTCTTGCCGGCGCCGTTCTCGCCGCAGATCGCATGGATCTCCCCGGCCGCGAAGCCGAGGCTCACGTCCTTGAGCACCTCGTTGGGGCCGAACCGCTTGGTCACCCCGGCAACGGCCAGCACGGGCATGCGCTACTAGTACGAGCAGCCGGCCTCGAACTGCGCGAGGTTGTCGCGGGTGATGCCGTGCACCGGCACCAGCTCGTGCTTGGCGGGCTTCTCGCCGTTGAAATAGGCCACGACCTTGCGGGCGGCGGCCTCGGCTTCCTCGGTGGGAATCTGCGTCGCCGTGGCGTACTGCTGCCCGGACTTGATGTGCACCATGCCGTCCTTCATGCAGTTGCTGGCCACCACGATGATGCCCTTGTCGGCGACGCCGAGCTTGAGCCCGGCGGACTCGACCGCCTGGATCGAGCCGGTCGCCTGGTTGTCGGCCATGTCGAAGATGCCGTCGACGCCGCCGCGCCCGCTGAAGCGCACCAGCAGCTCGCCGGTGATCTTCTCGCTCAGCGCGGTGTTCCACTTGCCGTCCTCGACCGCCACCAGCTCGATGCCCGGGTGCCCGGCCAGCACCTCCTTGAAGGCGGCCATGCGCAGGCCGACGTGATACTGCTGCGCCAGCCCGGTCACCGCGATCACCTGCGCCTTGCTCTTGCCGGTCGCTGCCAGCCCCTTGACCATGCTCTCGCCGGCGAGGCGTCCGAGCTCGTGGTGATCGGTGCCGACATAGGAGGTGACCAGATCCTCGTGCTCCTTCCTGATCGGCGTCGCCCACAGGATCACCGGGATGCCGGCCGCCTTGGCGCGGGTCAACGCCGGCACCACCGCCTGGTCGTTCACGTAGCAGATCACGATGATGTCGAACTTCTGCGCGATCGCGTCGTCGATCTGCTGCGACTGCACCGCGGCGTCGTAGTTCGAGCTGAGATTGGTCACCTTCATCCCGGCCTGGGTGGCGAGCCTGGCGAAGGTCGCTGTCCAGGCGCCGATATAGGGGTTGGTGTTGGCGGTGCCGAGCAGCATCACCCGCTTGCCCTCCGGGGAGGCGGCAGCGTCGACGCGGAAGCAAAAGCTCGTCAGCAGCAGGGCGCAGAGAGCGATCAGGAATCGCACGGACATCTCCTGTCGAAAGCGGCGGAGGCGCCGACCTTAGAGCATGTTCCGATCGAATGAAATCAACATCGTCATGGCCGGGCTCGTCCCGGCCATTCCCATGAATGAGGCACCATGGGCCCCGTCCATCGGGATGCGCGGGACACAAGCGCGTTCACGCGCGTCTGCGCCGCGCTTCTGCCCGCGCATGACGTGAACCAATATCAGCAGGGCATCACCCCATATGGCTCTGGTGGTTGTCGAGGTACCACTCG
>DASXAP010000096.1:0-17557 GCA_036406655.1 Xanthobacteraceae bacterium
CCGCCTGCGATTCGCCGCCGAGCTTGGCGTCACCGAGCCGCCGACCAACCACGAGCTGGAAGTGCTGCGCGACCTCGATCCCGAGCAGCTCTACACGGCATAGAATGCCTGCGGTCGCCCGGCGCACCCCATAGTTCCCCCGTCCTGCATCGACGAAAGGTCCAAATGAACAGTCTGGCTCGCACTTTCGGCATCGCCGTGCAGAACTTCACCGCCTACCCGCAGCTTCCGGATGCCAAGGCGCTGGTCGAATACGGCGTCCGGATGGAGCAGTTGGGCTTCGACTCGCTCTGGGTCTGGGATCACATCCTGCTCGGTGTCGAGCCCAACTTTCCCATCATCGAATCATTGACGCTGCTGACCGCGATCGCCGCGCGGACGAGCAGGATCAGGCTCGGCACCGGAATTCTGGTTCTGCCGATGCGCAACCCGGTCATCCTCGCCAAGCAGCTCGCCTGCATGGATCAGCTGTCGGACGGGCGGCTGCTCATGGGAATGGCGTCCGGATGGTATCGGCGCGAGTTCAACGCGATCGGCGTGCCGTTCGAGCAGCGCGGCAGGATCATGGACGAGAGTCTCGACATCCTGAAGCGGTTCTGGACCGAGCACACGGTCAGCGGCAAGTTCAGCCGCTACGACATTCCCGCCGGGGTGATGTTCCCCAAGCCGGCGCAGAAGCCCTTTCCGCCGATCCTGATCGGCGGATACGTCGACCGCGTCCTCAAGCGGGCCGCCGTCGCCGGCGACGGCTGGCTCACCTATTTCTACCGGCCGGAAAGCTTCGCCAGCTCCTGGGGCAAGGTCCGGGATTTCGCCAGGGCCGCCGGCAAGGACCCGGATCGGCTCCTCAACGCCTCGCAGCTGCCGATTATCATCGGCAAGTCGCGGCAGGCAGTGGAGGCGCAGATGATGGAATGGCTCACCAAGGAGTGGGATTTCGCCGCCTGGAGCGAGTCGACCAAGGACAGCGCGATCATGGGTACGGTCGACGAATGCGTCGAGCAGCTCAAGGCGCATGTCGCGGTGGGAACCCAGAAGATCATTTTCGTCCCCTACAGGTACGAGACCCAGCAGATCGAGACCATCGCCCGCGAGATTATTCCGCGCCTCAAGGCGGCTTGATTCGGGGATTGTTCCCCCGCACCGCTTCGGGCACGATGGGACTGCTCGACAGACGTGGCACGGGCGCGGCGATCGGCAGGCGCCGCTGGCAAGAATGGAGGAATGAGATGAAGCAATACGCAGGCAGGACGGCGCTCGCGGCGATCGCTCTGGCCGCGGGCCTGACCGCGGGGGCCGGTGCGCAAGAGAGCATCAAGGTCGGCGTGGTTCAGCCCTTGACCGGCGCGTTCGCGGCCTCGGGAAACTACGTCGCCAACGGCGCCAAGATCGCAGCCGACGAGATCAACGCCAAGGGCGGCGTGCTCGGCAAGAAGCTCGACCTCGTCATCGAGGACAACAAGAGCAACCCGACGGAAGCGGCGGCGGTGGCCGAGAAGCTCATCGTCCGTGACAAGGTGCCGGTGATGATGGGCGCGTGGGGCTCGGGCTTCACGCTGGCGATCATGCCCAAGCTCATGGAGTACAAGGTGCCGATGCTGGTCGAGACCTCCTCGGCCGGCAAGATCACCACCTCGGGCAATCCCTACATCTTCCGCATCTCGCCCCCCTCCTCGGTCGAGGCGACCGCGTTCGCCAAGATCGTCGACCGGCTCAAGATCGGCAAGGCGGATTTCCTGGTCGTGAACAACGACTGGGGCCGCGGCGCCGCCGAGGATTTCGGCAAGATGTTCAAGGAGCACAACATCAAGGTCGGCTTGGTCGAGACGATGGACCCGCCGGCGCAGGACATGAGCGCGCAGCTCGCCAAGATCAAGGCTTCCGATGCCGACACCCTGATCATCACCACAGCGGTCGAGCAGCTGACCCTGATCTTCAAGCAGGCGGCGGCGCTCGGGCTCAAGAAGCGGATCATTACCACCGGCGGATCGCAGAATCCGGATCAGCTGATCGAGCAGGCGGGAGCGGCGGCCAACGACACGACCCACATCACCTTCTTCACACCCTGGAATCCGAATGTCTCGGCCGATCCGGCCATGGCCAAGGCGTTCATCGAGGAATGGAAGAAGCGCGGCTATCCCTTCGCCGGTTTGACCGAGAGCTTCCGCGGCTATGACGGCATCCGGACCATTGCCGCCGCGATCGCCAAGGCGGGCAAGGCAGAGCCCGAGGCCATCCGCGCGGCGTTCTGGCAGGTGGAAATTACCGGGATGAACGGTCCGATCAAGTTCAACAAGGTCGGCCCGGCAGGTCATGAAAGCGGCCAGAGCAATCCGGGCATCTACCTGATCAAGATCGAGAACGGCAAGGTCGTCCTGCCGAGCGCGTGAACCTGAGCCCGACTCGACCCCAAGCGAGAGGGAAGAGGATCGACGCACACGCAGCAAGCGGGGGGATGACAGGGTTGTGGCAGCTATCCTGGAACAGCGCGCGGTCGCCGTCACCTGAGGCGCCCGCGCATTCCGCGGCGCCGGCTGCAACCTGCCCATTGCTGCGCGGGCCTTGGCGATGACGGCCCCGCGACTGTCTCCGCTGCCGCGCCGCAGCCGCCCGGTTGTCACGCTTCGACGTTCGTCCGGCTGAAGAGGCGGGCGAGCGCCTCGGGGTGACGGATTTCAACTCCTGTGGACGAGCTTCTCCAGCACCTGGTCAATGCCGTCATCCTGGGCGGCACCTACGCACTTCTGGGCATCGGACTCACCCTCATCTTCGGCATCATGCGGGTGGTGAATTTCACCCATGGCGAGCTCTACGCCTTCGGCGCCTATACGGTCTATCTCATCACCCCGGTGCTCGGGTTAAATTTCTTCTTCGCGCTCGTGGTCGCCGTCATCGCCGGCATGCTGCTCGGCGCGGTGATCGAGCTCGCGCTGCTGCGTCCGATGCGCGGAGCCGACATCGACACCGTGATGCTGGTGATGATCGGAGGCTGGATCGTGATGCAGAACCTCGAGCTGCTGGTCTGGGGCGGGGTGGCCAAGGCGATCGTCACGCCGTTTCCCGAGGCTCCCCTGGTGATCGGACCGGTCTCGGTATCCTGGCTGCGGGTGTTCGTGCTCGCCGCCGCGCTGCTGCTGATCGTCGCAAGTTACCTGCTCATTCATCGCACCCGGCTCGGCAAGGCGATGCGCGCCACCTTCCAGGACAGCAATACCGCCGCGCTGATGGGGGTTCACATCGCCGGCATCCATACCGCGACCTTCGCCATCGGCTCGGGCCTTGCCGCGGCCGCCGGCGCGCTGCTCGGTCCGGTGTTTCTGGTCACCCCGACGATGGGGGATCTCGCGTCGCTCAAGGCGTTCGCCGTCGTGATCCTCGGCGGTCTCGGCAACATCACCGGAGCCACGATCGGCGGCTTCCTGCTGGCCCTGGTCGAGGAGCTGGGTGCCGGCTACGTCTCCTCCGGTTATCGCGACGCGATGGGCTTTCTGATCATCATCGTGGTGCTGCTGTTTCGGCCGACCGGCCTGCTCGCGCGGGCGGAGCGCGTTGGATGAGCCGCGTCTTGCCTGCGTTGTGGC
Organism: Xanthobacteraceae bacterium; assembly: GCA_036406655.1. Lineage (GTDB taxonomy): Bacteria > Pseudomonadota > Alphaproteobacteria > Rhizobiales > Xanthobacteraceae > VAZQ01. The sequence continues at coordinate 3,582 of DASXAP010000096.1, forward strand.
TGCTCGTCCTTTTCACCCTTCCGCTCTGGCTGCGCGACCAGTACATCCTCCACATCCTAATCACGACCGGAATCTTCATCATCGCTGCGATGAGCCTCAATCTGCTGCTCGGCTATACCGGGCAGCTCAGCCTGGGCCACGTCGCGTTTTTCGGCATCGGCGCCTATGCCAGCGCGCTGACCACCCTCGGCTTCGATGTGGAGCTGCTGGGATTTCGCGTCGTTCACGAGCCGTGGCCGGCAGTGGCCGGCTTCTTTATCGGCATTGTGATCGCCGGGATGAGCGGCTACGTCATCGGCAGGCTCTCGTTCAGGGTGCGCGGCGCCTATTTCGTGATCGTCACGATCAGCTTCGCCGAGGTGACGCGCCTGGTCGCCCTGAATTGGGTGGAGCTCACCCAGGGACCATTGGCCCTCACCAATATTCCCCCCTATACCCTCGGCTTCCCGGGGCTCGGCAGCTATACGCTCTGGGACAAGACCGCCTATTACTACCTGGTCGCCGTCGTCGGAGTCCTCGCCTACGTCGTCATCGGCCGGCTGGTCCACTCCCGGATCGGGCGGGCCATGATCGCGCTCAAGGAGAACGAGTCGCTCGCAAGCTCGGTCGGCATCGACGTCACCCGCTATCTCGTGCTCGCGGCGGTGGCATCGGCGGCGATTGCGGGGGGCGCAGGAAGCCTCTACGCGCATTACCTCAAGATCATCGATCCCGACATCTTCCTGTTCATCTACACCGTCACGATGGTGATCATGGTGATCACCGGCGGCAAGGGGTCGCTGGCCGGGCCGGTCGTCGGCGGAATCATTTTCGGTTTCCTGCCGGTGATCCTGCGCCCGTTCGTCGCCCCCGCCATGCAGTGGATCATCTACGGCGGCCTGATGATCGCGATGGTGTTCCTCCTGCCCCGCGGCATCGTGCCGGCGGTGGAAGCCTGGATCGCGCGAATGCGCGCTTGGGAACGGCGCAAGGGCCTCGTCCCGGCGGGGATCGCCAGCCCCCGCGGCGAGGGAAGCTAGCCCGTGGTCATGGCTGACGGGGTCATCCTCTCGGTCGAGAGCGTCGCCGTGCACTTCGGCGGCCTCATCGCCCTCGCCGACCTGAACTTCAGCGTCGGCGAGAAGGAGATCGTAGGCCTGATCGGCCCGAACGGCGCCGGCAAGACCACCGCCTTCAACGTCTTCACCGGCTTCCTGAAGCCGACAGCGGGAAGCGTCCGCTATCGCGGAACCACGTTGAACGGCCTCAAGCCGCACGAGATCGCTGCCCTCGGCCTGGTCCGGACGTTTCAGCGCACCAGCGTGTTTGCCAACAACAGCGTGTTCGAGAACGTGCTGATCGGGCTGCACCGCCGCGGCCGGTCGACGCTGCTCGACACGCTGCTGGGCCTGCCGCGGGAAAGGCTCGCCGAGCGCGAGCTCGCCGGGGAAGCGCACGAGCTCCTCCGGTTCGTCGGGCTGGGTGACCGCGCCGACCGGCTCGCCGGCGCACTTGCCTACGGCGAGCAGCGACTGCTCGGGATTGCGCTCGCGCTCGCCGCCCGCCCGTCCATGCTGCTTCTCGACGAGCCGGTATCGGGGATGAATCCGGTCGAATCGGCGAAGGTCATGAACCTCGTCGAGATCATCCGCGCCTCCGGCGTCGCGATCCTGGTGGTGGAGCATGACATGCCGATGATCATGCGGGTGTCGGACCGCATCGTGGTCCTCAACTACGGTCGCATCATCGCCGAGGGCGCACCGGCGGAAATCCAAAGGCATCCGGAGGTGATCCGCGCCTATCTCGGGGAGCGCAAGAAGCGTGCTTGAGCTGCGCGATGTCGTCTGCCGCTACGGCCAGGTCACGGCGCTGAAGGGAATCTCGCTTGCCGTGGGCAAGGGCCAGCTCGTCGCCTTGATCGGCGCCAACGGCGCCGGCAAGACCACGACCCTGCGCGCGATCTCGGGTCTGCTGCATCCCGCAGCCGGAAGCATCGTCTTCGAGGGCTGCGACATCACCCAATCCTCGGCCCGCGCCGTCCTGTCGCTCGGGATCGCCCATTGTCCGGAGGGCCGCCACGTCTTCCAGGAGATGACGGTGCTGGAGAACCTGGAAATGGGCTGCTACCTGCGCAGCGACCGCCGCGCGATCGCAGCCGACATGGCGCGCGTCTTCGATCAGTTCCCGCGTCTCGCCGAGCGGCGCCAGCAGGCTGCGGGGACCTTGTCCGGCGGCGAGCAGCAGATGCTCGCCATCGGCCGGGCGCTGATGTCGCGACCGAAGCTGATCCTGTTCGATGAGCCGTCGCTCGGGCTTGCACCCAACATCGTCGAGCGCACCTTCGACATCATCAGCGACATCCGCGCATCAGGCACCACGATCCTCATGGTGGAGCAGAATGCTTCCGCCGCGCTGGACATGTGCGACCATGCCTATCTGCTGGAATCGGGTGCGCTGGCGCTGCAGGGGAGCGGGCGCGAGTTGATCGGCAATCCGCACGTGCGCCAGGCCTATCTTGCCGGCTGACCGGCCGCGGCGGGCGGCATCCCGACCGGCGATCAGTACGTCGTGACCACCGGGACGTAGCCGAACCGCCAGTTCAAGCCGGCGCGGATGATGTTGTCCTCGTACTTGTGCACGACGAGAATGTCGTCGGGAAAGCCTCCGGGACTGGAAGGGATGATCGTGTTGATCGGGCGGACGCGGAGGTAGAGGTACTCGATCTTCGCCGTCCAGTTGGGCAGGAACGCGAATTCCCAGCCCGCGCCGATGGTCCAGGTCGCTCGGGTTACGGTGCTGCTGGCGGTGGTGAAGACGGTGTTGCCGAGGTGGCCCATCGTGTCGGTCGTCTTCAGGGTCACGATCGCCAGGCCGCCGGTGACGTAGAGCAGCGAGTTGTCGAAGACCACTCCCACGCGGGGCCGGACGGTGGCGAGAAACGTCGCCTTGGTGGAGTTGAGCATCGTATCGGCGGAGTTGAGGAGCGTATGGGCAGCGTTGCTGTTGGGGATGCCGGGACCCACGGTTCGCGAGGCGCTGCCGCCGAGCCAATCGGCGTCGGCCTCGATGCCGATGAGCGTGTGGTAGAGCTGCCAATTGAAGCCGACCTGCCCGCCGGCAGCAGCTCCCGACGGGGTGACCGTCCCCGGCGAGGCGGAATCGATGCCGGAAGCCCCTTTGACGCCGAACCCGCCGAACGGCTCGGTCGTGGTGGTGATGCTGTCCTTGCCCCAGTGCCACCCCGCATTGGCACCGGCATAGAAGCCGGCCCAGCTGTAGATGGGGCTGGTCACATAGGCGACGGCCGGAGAAGGTGCCGGTGCGCCGACGCCGAGATCGGCGGCCGCCGCCGGCGCCCGTGTCGCAAGAAGGAGAATGATTGCGCTGCCGGCAAGGATGACCCGCTTCATTCTCCACCCCCCTTTCTCACCTGCTCCCCACGCGCATCCTAATCCGGATCGCCGCGAGACGTTGTTGCCCGGCGGCCACAGCGCCGGGCATTTCCGGCCGCGACGGACATGTCTCCTCGAGACGCGCGAGCTCACGAGCCCGCTCGCGCAGGCTCGTGAGCTGTCCTTCGGTGAGTTGCGTCAGCGGCTCTCGCGCATTCCGCTGATGGGTTGGCTGCGCCGGATTGCCCGACCTTCGGTCGCGCCTGCCGATACTCGCCGCTCGAGATTGCGGCCGGTGCGAACGCCGGTGCCGGAGCTTGCGTGGAGGTCCTGGCGCATGCCTTCACCGCGCATGCCGGTGCGCAGGTCCCTGCGGTCGAAATCGGCGCGTGCGAGGCTGCGTTCACGCAACCGGCTGCGGTCGAGCTCGCCGGTGCGGACCGCGACCCTCGTCCTCGAGATGCCGGCATTGCCGCGGTAGACTCGCGCCGTCCGCACGCCGAGGCCGACCGTGGCATATCCGGGCGCGGCGTAGCCGTAATCGGAATAGCCATAGCTGGAGTACGGATAATTCGCGACATCGGAATATCCGTAGCTGGCGTATGGATAACCGACAGCGGCGTAGCTCGAGTATCCGGGATAGGCATAGCTCGAGTAGGCATAGCTCGCGCGCGGGTAGCTGCGGACATAGCCCGCCTGCGCGCAAGTGCAGCCGCCGGGGTAGCCGGCATAGGCATAGCCCGGGGAGCCAAGGCCGACGCCGACGCCGACGCCGCCGCGACCCCAGCCCCATTGGTCGTACCATTGCGCCGCCGCCGGCTGCGCCAATGCGGCGGTGGAGAGTGCCATCAGCACTCCAAGTACCAGTTTGCGAGTCATTGTCTCTCCTGTTGTGGCATGCGGCTGCGACCGGCATGCGATTGAGCGGAGTGATGTGCCTGTTCCGCCATCCAGCGACCCAGGAGCACGCTTGTGGGCCGCACCCGGGGAGGCGTAGCCCACGAAGTGAATGCATGGTCTACGGGATGGTTCCTGCCCGGGCCGGCGCGGGAAACCCAGCGTCCAGGGCCGGAGTGGAACCGGGTTGGAAGTCGGCGTGCCACCGCTCGAGCCCGGGCGGTCAGGCGCGAAAAGTCGGCGCCGATACCAACAACCCCCGCTCACCGGACGAGCCGATTCCGCCGCGTCGGGACACGCCTGCAGCTGCTGGATGCGACCGACTGTTTCGCTCGCCACATTTCGCGGTATCGCCTTGCCCGGAATCGGGAACAACCGTTTCTGGTCAGGCCGCCTTTGCAAGGTCGTCCGGGTGAGTTGCCCTGACGCCGATGCACAAGCGGTTCCAGGCGTTGATCATCGCGATCGCAATCGACAAGTCCGCCAGCTCCTTCTCCGAAAAATGACGCCGCGCCTCGTCGTAGACGGCGTCGGGTGCGTGCGTAGCCGCAATGTCCGTCAGCGATTCCGCCCAGGCCAGCGCTGCCCGCTCGCGGCTCGAATAAAGGTTGGACTCGTGCCAGGCATCAAGCAGATGCAGCCGCATCTCGGACTCGCCGAGCTTCCGCGCTTCTTCGGTGTGCATGTGGAGGCAGTAGGCGCATCCGTTGATCTGCGAGACGCGCGTCTGGACCAGCACGGTGAGCTTGTGCTCGAGCCCGCACCCCTTCAGATAGTTCTCGACGCCGACCAGTGCAGCGAGGCCGTCAGGAGTGACGGTGAACGGGTTCAGTCTTTGCATCATGACATGATCCTCCTGTCCGGTTCTGACATGCGTTGAGCAGCAGGCTCGTGCGGCGCTGCAGGGACGCCGAGCAACTATCCGCTGTCCATACGGTGCCGCAGGCCAGTGGTCCCACGGTCGCCGGCCGATGGATTATCGAGCGTTCAGCTCGGCCAATGTATTTGCCACGGCCGTCCGAACCGGCGGCAGGTAACCTGCAAAGGTGACAGCGATGTTCCTCAGGCTCTGAGCGGTTCTGGACTTCATGGTCGCCAGCCTGGTCATTCGGTCCGTAAGCGCGATTACATCGACAGCGACACGGTGACGTTCGCCCGCCCAGGCGTCGAGCCGGGCCTCGTCGCCGTCCTCGAGGGTCTTAGGCAAGACCTGAGCGAGCGATATGCCGTCCTGGATGCCGATGTTCATTCCCTGGCCACCGGCAGGGCTGTGGACGTGCGCCGCGTCTCCGCATAGGAGAATCCGCCCCTTGCGTGGGCTTTGCGCCACGCGGTGATGAATATGAAACCGCGAGCTCCACACTACGTCTCGGATACGCCCTGGATTGCGTGACGGCCCCCGTTCATCCAGCACGGATTGCATGAAGTCCACGGAAGGGAGTTCCGGTGCGTCATCCATCGTGGCAACGATGCGAAAGCGGTCATCCGGGAGCGGTGCAACCACCACAAGTCCCTCCGGCGAGTAGAACAGCGTGACCTCCTCGCGGCTCAACGGCCAATCCATGTGAACATCGGCGAGGACGAAGCTCTGCTCGTAGGCGCCGCCGGCGAATCCGATCCCCGACTGCTCGCGGACCGTGCTGTGCATTCCGTCGCAGCCGATCAGCCAGCGCGCCTTGATCGTCTTTGCGGTCTCTTCACTGCAGACCTCCGCTTCGATGTGCGATCCGGAGGCCGTGCAGCGCAGAAGCCGGCAAGGCCGCACCACACGGCCTCCGAGCGACTCGAGATGGCTCAGCAGGCACTGCTCGACCCTGCTCTGCGGGATCATCAACGTGAAAGGGTAGGCGCTCGCAATCTCCGAGAAGTCTACCGTGATGAGCGGGTGGTCCCGGTCGCGGATACGGAAGATTGGAACCTTGAGGCCCTGCCTCAACAGGTCCCGGGTGATGCCAAGCGGCTCCAGCACCTCCATCGTGCGCGCATGCACTACGCAGGCACGTGAGGTGTTTGCACCGGCTGGTTGTCGATCCACAACCAGGTGATCAATTCCATCTCGTGCCAGCTCTGCGGCCAGCGCAAGTCCCGTGGGCCCTGCTCCGACGATCAGTATCTCGACATCGGTGTCGGGAGCTCGCATGTGGACTTCCACGGACCTTTCGGCCCAGGTGAGCGGGATCGGCCCCGACAAAATCGCTGAAAGACTTGCTTTTTTGAGTTTCGGGCTCGACCCCGCTTTTGCGCATTGTCAGGCCAGGGTCCGAGCCTCACCGGTCAACGAAGCAATCCGCGACCGGTTCCGAAGGGCGAGTCGTCAGGGCAAGTGTTCACGGGTTTTTGACCCGATGCACTGGACCAAATCGCTCGCCGCAGGCGATGCGGACCCCGCCGGTTGCTCCACGACGGCTCAAAGGCGACCGGCAGGAACCGGGGCGAGCTTCCCGAGGACGGTTCAGCCTTGGCTCGGCCATAGGCGCATTGAAAGCACAGTCGGCCATGTTGGGATCGAGGTTGACGATGCTTCTGCAATCATGGAGTAGGCGATTCTATCGCCCCATCCAGGCCTGTCGTTCGGCCTGCTCGGCCACCATCAGCCACAGGCGCGAGAGCGCTTCGTACTGCTCCTTGATGAGCTCGTGACAGGAGTCGGCGATCTCGTGGCACTCCGCCGCATGGGCGCGGAACTCGTCCGGTGCTGCGGTCGGCCTGCTGGCGACGGTGCAACGCGCGGCGCTGAACGGGCGGGCACCGGTGATCTGGATCTTCATGGCTATCTCCCCAAGCTGAGCATCACTGTCAGTCGGCTTGCGCGACGGCGAAAAGCGATCGGCCGACGCGCCTCCGTAATGGCATCGACAGCGATCCCTAAGGTATGAAAACGCTCACAGCTCGCCCCATGTTTCAGCTTGTTTCAGAACGTTTCAGGCCGCCTCGAGGGGAAAACGACCGGGCAGCCGCCTGTCCGCGGCTGCCGCCGGCCGGCTTTCGCGATCACTCCACGATCAGCGTCGGCTCCAGCGGCACGGGCCGCGCCACGTTGTAGAAGTTGGGCGAGGTCGCCATCACCGCCGCGTGGATCTTGGCGAACTCCTCCTTGCTGCCGCTGCCCTTGATGCGCACGGTGTAGCTCAGCCTCTCGTAGCCCGGCGGCACCGCTGCATCGATCCCGAGGAAGCCGCGGAGGTCGATCTCCCCGTCGGTCTCGATCTGCAGGCTTTCCAGGGTGATTCCGCGCACCGCGCACTGCGCCACGTAGCCCACCGTCATGCAGGCGTTGAGCGCCGCCAGGAGGTGCTCCTGCGGATTGGCGAACCGGTTCGTGCCGCCGATCTCCTGCGGCTCGTCGATGTCAATCGAGAACCGGCGCGGGACTTGCTGTCCGCCGATCTCGAAGCCTTCCACTTGCGCGCGGCTTCGGGCTTGCCCCTGCCAGGTCGTGGTGACACGCCAGCTCGTCTTGCCCTTTGCGGCATCCCGCTTGACGCCGTCGATCAGCGCCCGCAGGTCGTCGACGTTGATGCCGTTGACGATGGTGGGTTGGACGGTCTCGGCTTGTGCAAGCATGATCAGCTCCTCCTTGCTCGATGTTTCGCAGCGATTCGTGCCGGGGTTATTGCAGCGTGGCGAGCGCCGCCTTGATGCGCTGGCCCTGGCTGTCGGTGATCAGGCCGGAAAGCACCTTCCCGAACTGCGGGTGGGCGGCCCCGGAGTGGATGTATTGCCAGCGGTAGGCCTTGAGGAACGCGGCCTCGATCGCCTCCGCCTCGGCCGCCTCGACCGCCCGGCCGCAGGCGGAAGCGAAATAGGCCGCGTCGGCTCTGGCCTGGGACTGCAGGATGCCGTCCACCGCGGCGAGGAGCTCGATGAGCTCGTCGACCGCCCGGTCGCGCTTTTCCGCCGGCAGGCCCGCGTCGTGGCGCAGCCATTCGAGCTCGTCGAGGATCGCGTGCTGGCTTTCCTCCTTCCAGTGATAGAGGAACACGTCCTTGAACAGCTCGGAGAGCTCGCTGTCGGGCTCGATGCTCTGTCGGTAGTGGAGCTGCGTGAACAGCTCGATGTCGAGCGTCAGCGCCAGCACCGCCCAGGTGCTCTTGCCGAGCACGGCGGGGGCGACGGAATTCGCATCGACATCGAACCGATATCCGGGGGGCATGACCTCGCCGGCCATCGCGTCGACGCGGCGGAACAGCGCCTGGTGCTTGAGCTCCTCGTCGCTGAACCGCACCAGCGCCTCGAGCGCAACCTGGTCGCCGAACCAGTGGTCGTGGCTCAGCTCCAGGACCTTGGCATTGATGAAGCGCTCGACCAGCCCGAACACGTTGGCATAGGTGCGGCCCTGGATCCGGCTCACGAAGCGCTTTTCATCGGCCGAGAGGGTCGTGAACGCTTGGGCCAGCGAAAGCCCGTCCGGGAGAAACTTTTGTGCGGCATCGAAGTGCCGCCCGCGGATCACGTCCTTGTCGATGTCCCAGCGCACCCGCTTCGATGTCTCGACGCAGCGCCCATAGGAGCGTGCGCGGTCGGGGATCTTGGCGATCGCGTTCATTTTCCGGCTCCTCTCTCAAGATGTGCCGCGCGGAGCGATGCGAGAACCGGCGGCTGATGCGCCCATCGGTAAGCCGGAAGGACGGCGGGGGTCCATGCTCGGCCCACCGGCAGACATGACCGAGACGCCGGATCCTGATAGGAAGCCGCCATGGACGCATTATCCGACGTGCTGCGGGTGGCGCGTTTGACCGGCGGCGTGTTCCTGCACGCCGAGTTCTTCGCGCCGTGGTGCATTGCGACGCGCGTCGGGCCCGAGCATTGCGCCCCCGTCCTTGGGCCGGCGTCCCACCTGATCATCTATCACTACGTCGTCGAGGGCGACCTGCGCATCCGGGTCGAGGGTGAAGCTGGAGAGGACCTCGTGATCGGCGCCGGCGAGGTGGTCCTGCTGCCGCGCAACGATCTGCATCTGATGGGCAGCGACCTCAGCCTGCCGCCGGTCGCGGGCAGCGACATCATTAGCGCACCCAGGGACGGCGGGCTCTTCTCCATTCATCACGGCGGCGCCGGCAGACGCACGCGCATGGTCTGCGGTTTTCTCGGCTCCGCCGGAGCCGAAGCCAATCCGGTGATATCGACGCTGCCGCCGCTCCTCAGGCTCAAGATCGAGCGCGGCGGGGCCGCGGAATGGGTGCGCTCGACGTTTCAATATGCCGCCGAGGAGGTTGCCGCCGGCCGTCCGGGATCGGAGACCGTGCTGGCCAAGCTCTCGGAGCTCCTCTTCGTCGAGACGGTGCGGCGGTATGCGGAGTCGCTGCCGGAGGACCAGACCGGGTGGCTCGCCGGCTTGCGCGACCCTTATGTGGCGCGGGCGCTGGCGCTGCTGCACCGCGATGTCGCCCGCCGCTGGACCGTCGATGACCTCGGCCGCGAGGTCGGCCTGTCGCGCTCGGCGCTGGCTGACCGCTTCCTGCGCCTGATCGGAATGCCGCCGATGCACTATCTCGCCGGCTGGCGCATGCAGGTGGCGACGCAGCAGCTTCGCGATACCAGCGCCTCGCTCGCGCAGGTCGCCGAGACCGTCGGCTACGATTCCGAGGCCGCATTCTCCCGGGCATTCAAGAAGGCGTTCGGCGTGGCGCCGGCCGGCTGGCGGCGCGCGAACAGCTAAACTAAGATGGCGCCCGGCCTTGCAAGGCGCGACTCACCGTGGAGGAGCAAGATGTCCGGCCTGCCGAGAAGACTGATCTCCAGCAGTGTGCTTGCGGCGACCCTGGCGGGTCTCGAGGGCTTCGCCTCGGCGACCCCGATCGCGGGCGCGTCGGCGATCCGTGCCGCCGTTGCGGCGCCGGTCGAGACGGTGCAGGGGTACAGCTACAACAATGGTCCGTGGGATACGGGCCCGGCCTATGGCTATCCCCCGTATTACGGTTATGGCCCCGTCTATCCGGCTCCGTACGCCTACGCCGTGCCCGCGCCCCGCTATTACGTCGCTCCTGGTCCGTCTTGGTACGGCTATGCACCGGGCTGGCGCTACCGAAGGGCGTGGTGGGGCCGGCGCTGGTAAAAGCTGAGCCGAGCTTCTCGTACCTGATGCAATGGAAAGGGCGGCGCCGGGCTGCAAGCGGCCGCGGGTGCGCCGTGTTTCGTGTCTGGTGATCCGCGACATCGAATGCTCGGCATTCGCCGGCGTTCCCTGACAACGAAGGAGATGGCTCGATGCGACACGTCGCGGTGACACTCGGATGCTCGGCGGCCCTGCTTTGTTCGGGGCTGGCCGCCGCTCAGCAGCACAACATGCCCCCCGCGAAGATGAGCGACGAGGGCATCATCAAGAGCGCCATGTCGGCTGCCCCGGAGTCGATCGGGAAGGGTGCCACCATCATCGACGTCGGTGCCGACGGAAAGATCCGCGTCGTGCGGCAGGGCACGAACCAGTTCACCTGCATGGCCGACAATCCCAACACGCCGGGTCCCGACCCCATGTGTGCAGACCGCAATGCCATGGAGTGGGTCGAGGCGTGGCTGAACAAGAAGGAGCCGCCGCGGAACAAGGTCGGCTTCATGTACATGCTCGCCGGCGGCACCGATGCGAGCAACACCGATCCTTATGCGGAGAAGCCCGAGCCCAGCAATAACTGGATCGAGACCGGTCCGCACGTGATGATCGTTGGCGCCAAGGGGTTGCTCGACGCCTATCCGCGAAGCCCGAAGCCGAACACGTCGGTCCCCTACGTCATGTGGCCCGACACGCCCTACGAGCACTTGATGATCCCGGTTCGCTAGGCCGGATTCGCTCGTCCATGGGCGGATTTCGCTGCGGCACGGGCTAGCCGAGTCCTGATGCTGCACGGGCAATCGTTGACAATTTCGTGACGGTGTTTCAGTTCGAAACAGGTTGGTGGTAGCGAGGCACCCCGTGGGGGCGCCGATCCTGATTCGGCAATAGCGCAATCGCTATGTCGTCACATTCTCATGTTCTTCCGCAACTGCGGCAGGCGGGCCCTCAGGGAGGCAGAGGGCGGAAGGGGGAATCCAGACATGGGTTACTTCACTGCACGTGAGCGGGGCGCTCCCGGCAATTCCGTGGCCGACAGGGCGCAAGCCAGGCCGCGGGAATTCGCTCGCGACGAGTTTGCCCCGCGGCGGCGGCCGACGAATACCGATATCGGCGAGATGGTTCAGCAGGTGCGCGACAGCTCGGTGCGAAGGATCGACGCCGTGATCGCCGAGCTGCAGCATCGGCGCGAAGCGATCCTCGAGGAAAGCCGGCGCATGCGCCGCGAGCTCGCGTCGTACGCCCAGCTCAATCAGTCGACGATGGACTCTACCCGCGTCATCACGGAAAGCCTGGCCAATTTCGCTAAGCTCCCGGATGCGCCGGCGATGAGCGAGCTGAACGAAGCGGTCTCCGATCGGGAAGACGGCAGCAGCGCATCCGAGCACTTCGCCGAGGGCGATGCGAAATTCGAGCTGGCGGATGCCTCGCATTTGCCCGGGACGCGAGCTGCCCTCCCGATCCCGCAGAGACGCGAGGCGGCCGACGAATAAGCCCAGGCGCTGCGCATGCCCTCTGCAGCGCAGAGGGCATGCGCAGCCGCCCCCTCTCTAAGGGCTACGCCGCGGCCGCCGAGTTCGAGCGCGCCGAATGCATCGCTCGCCGCCGCCCCGGTCGATGATTATCCTGGACCTAAGGATGCGGTTCTAACCCATGGACGGGCCCGCTACATCTGCGATCCGTTCGCCGGCCACTCGCCGCGGAACACCTTGCCGCTCGTGTCGTGGGCTTCGACCCTGAACGTCGCCGCCCCGTTGGGGGCATAGGTGAAGCGGAAGCTCGGATCCTCAGAGATCGAGATCCCGGCGGTCATGCGGAACAGCGGGGCATCGCCCTGCCACACCCGCAGGTCGTCCACGAAATTCGCCGGGACGTAGAGCAGGGTCACCTGGTCGCGCTGCAGGCCCGAATTGTTGGGGTGGCGGAGCATGATCTGCGCCTCGCGCGGGGCACCGGCCGGCGCGGCGGCTGCTCCGCCGAACAGCCTGAGCTTCATGCGGCCGAGGCTGGCGATCGCCTCGTCGGGGTTCTTGGCCGCCGGCGCCGAGCACCCGCCCGAAGCCTTCACATAGGCCGTTGTCACGTAGAGCCCGCCGTCGCTCAGCTCGGCCACGAGATGCACATTGGTGTAGGAGTTGACGCGCACCCGCGTCGAGATCATCGACACCCCGGCATCGTCACCGAATGTGAATGTCGCGGCGACCGGCACCGGATTCTCGTCGATCACCAGCGTGAGCGATCGCAGGCGGCGCGGGTCGCCGGGCGGCAGAGTGACCCGCATGGTCACGGGGACGAGCGCCGCGTCCTCGGCGCGCGCCGGCATCTCGATGCCGAGGAGCGCGCCGCCGTCGGCGAGCGGGCGCCCCTTGAAGATTTCGCCGGCGAGCGCGGCCCAGGTATCTTCAGGCTCGGCCGCTGCGGCGAGACCCGGCCGCGCAAAGCCGAGCTGCAGGATCACCGCGAGTGCGGCGATCCGGAGCCCGGCCGAGGGGAAGCTTCGCTGGCCGAGACATCTCATGACCTGTTCAACCTTGGTTCGCTGCCTGTGTTGTGATCCCGAGAATACGCCGCCGGAGCGGCGAATTCTATTCCCATTCGAGCTCGGAGTAGGCGGCGGTCGCGTTGCGGGCGTTGCTCTCGTCGAACAGCTCCCAGCGGGCGCGTTGCGATTGGGCGGCGCGCTGCGCCGCGGCAGCGATCGGATCGCCGCGCTCGATCGAAACACGGACGTCGCGCGCCAGCCGCTCGAGATAGCCTCGCTCGGCCTCGAGCGCGGCGGGCCACTCCGCGACCGGACCATGGCCCGGGACAACGCGGCGGGCGGGAACGGCTGCGAGCTCGTCGATGGCGGCGAGCCAGCCCTTGAGGCTGCCGTCGAGAACGGGCAGGTGCCGCAGGAAAACCAGGTCGCCGGCGAACAGCGTGCCGGTGGCGCCGTCCAGCACCGTGAGATCGTTGTCGGTATGCGCGGCTCGCCACGCCTTGAGCGCGAGGACCCGGTCGCCCAGGTCGATCCGCGCCTCATTCTCGACGAGCTGCGTCGGCGGGACGATCCTGACCTCCGACATCAGCTCCTCGCCCAGCACCGGTCGAAAGCTCTCGAGGTAGAAGGCGCCGCGGGCGGCGAGCGCACGCGGGAGATTCCTGTGGCCGACGATCACGGCGCCCGCGAATGCGGCGTTGCCGAAGATGTGATCGGGATGGACATGGGTATTGATGAGGTAGCGAACCGGTTTCGCCGTGACCGTGCGAATGGCCGCGAGCAGGCGGCGTCCTTCGCGCACGCTGCCGCCGCTGTCGACCACGGCGACGGCGTCGCGGCCGACCACGAATCCGAGATTGGCGATGGCGCCCTCGTTCTGCCGGGTCATCACCGCGACGGCGCCGATGTGAGCGAAGACCCCGGGCGCCACCTCGACGAGCGGCAGCGGATCGGCGGCTTCATCCGGCCGGGCTGACGGGATCGCGGCGAGGAGCGTCGCCGCACAGGTCAAGATTGCGCTTGCGGTCAGCGAATTTGGCGACTGAAGGCGCATCGAGGTCTCCGGGCCGCCCGCCCACGGCGGCTTCCACAATGCGGCAATATGGTGTGAATAAGAAGCCATGACGGCTGCAACCGCCCGCCTGTCCGGCTGGCTTCTCGTGATCTTCCTGTCAGCGGC
>DASXAP010000097.1:0-4598 GCA_036406655.1 Xanthobacteraceae bacterium
CGGCAGGCGCGCCACCGTGATGGCAAGCTTGAAGGAGGCGACCGGGCCGACCTTCTCGCGCACCAGCGCGCAGCACTCCTGCTCGACCTCGGCCGCCGGCCGGTTGACGCCGGCCTTCAGCACGATGAAGCCGCACGGCACCTCGCCCTTCAGTGGATCCTTGATGCCGATCACGGCGCATTCGGCGACGTCCTTGTGCCCGGCCAGCACCTCCTCCATGCCGCCGGTCGACAGCCGGTGGCCCGCCACGTTGATGATGTCGTCAGTGCGGCCCATGATATAGAGGTAGCCGTCCGCATCCTTGAAGCCGGCGTCGGCCGTCTTGTAGTAGCCGGGAAACTCGGCGAGATAGCTCTCGCGCATGCGATCGTCCTGCTGCCACAGCGTCGGCAGGCACGCGGGCGGCAGCGGCAGCTTGATCACGATCGAGCCGATCTTGCCGGGCGGCAGCGGACGCGACTGCTCGTCGACCACGTCGATATGGTAGCCGGGCATCGGCACGCCGGCCGAGCCGTGCTTCACCGGCAGCTGCCCGAGCCCCACCGGATTGCCGGCGATGCACCAGCCGGTCTCGGTCTGCCACCAGTGATCGATCACGGGAATGTTGAGCAGCTTCTCCGCCCAGATCACGGTGTCGGGGTCGGCGCGCTCGCCGGCGAGAAACAGCGTGCGGAAGGAGGCGAGATCGTAGCTCGCCAGCAGCTTGCCCTGCGGATCCTCCTTCTTGATTGCGCGAAACGCGGTCGGCGCCGTGAACATGGCCGCGCAGCCGTGCTCGGAGATGACGCGCCAGAACGCGCCCGCGTCCGGGGTTCCCACCGGCTTGCCCTCGTAGAGGATGGTGGTGCAGCCGTGCAGAAGCGGCGCATAGACGATGTAGCTGTGGCCGACCACCCAGCCGACGTCGGAGGCCGCCCAGTACACCTCGCCCGGCTCGATGCCGTAGAGGTTCGGCATCGACCATTTCAGCGCGACCATGTGCGAGCCGTTGTCGCGCACCACCCCCTTGGGAATTCCGGTCGTTCCCGACGTGTAGAGGATGTAGAGCGGATCGGTGGCCAGGACCGGCACGCAATCGTAGACCGAGCGGGCAAACACGATCGCCTCGTCGCGCAAGGCTGCCCAGTCGTGGTCGCGGCCGGCAACGAGCGGCGCCTGCTCCTGCGGGCGCTGCAGGATGAGGCAGGAATCGGGCTTGTTCCGGGCGATCCGGATCGCCTCATCGAGCAGCGGCTTGTACTTGACGATGCGGCCGACCTCGAGCCCGCAGCTCGCCGAGGCGATCAGCTTCGGCTTGGCATCGTCGATGCGGGTCGCCAGCTCTTTCGCCGCGAAGCCGCCGAACACGACCGAGTGCACCGCGCCGATGCGGGCGCAGGCGAGCATGCCGATCACCGCCTCCGGGACCATCGGCATGTAGAGGACGACGCGGTCGCCTTTGCCCACCCCGAGGTTGCGCAGGATCGCCGCCAACACCTGGGTCTCGACCTGCAGGCGATGGTAGGTGAGCACGCGCTTCTCGCCGGCCAGCGGGGAGTCGTAGATGATCGCGGGCTGCTCGCCGCGCCCCTGCAGCACATGGCGGTCGACCGCGTTCCAGCAGGTGTTGCAGACGCCGCCGACGAACCAGCGTCCATAGACGCCGGCGTCCGGGTCGAACACCTGCCTGGGCGGCTCGATCCAGTCGATGTCTCGGGCGGCCTCGCCCCAGAACCCCTGCGGGTCCCGCTCCCAGCGGGCGTAGACCTCGTGATAACGGCTGCTACGGGCATCCATGGGCTTGCTCGGCGTTGTGTCGGTTCGGCCGGCGCGTTCGCGCGCGCACTCACCTTCTCCGCATTGTGGAGGCAACTGCGAGGTTTGCAAGCCGCACCGCCCCGGCAATACCGCCATGCGGCAAAAGGCTGGCACGCGAGCCGCCGCTGGGCTTTGATCCTGCTCAAGCCCCTCCCCCCTCCCCGCGCGCTCCCCGTGCTCACCGATCCGTCGTTCGACATCCTCGCCGTCAGCGCCGTGATCCTGCTCGGGCTGTCCAAGGGCGGCTTCATCGGGCTCGGGCTGATGGGGCTGCCGCTGATGTCGCTGTCGGTGCCGCCGATGCAGGCGGCCGCCATCATCCTGCCGACGGTGCTCGCCCAGGATGCGCTCACGGTCTGGATGTTTCGCCGGCATTGGAGCGCCTGGAACCTGAAGGTCATGATTCCGAGCATGACGCTCGGCATCGCCGTCGGCTGGCTGTTTGCAGCCTCGCTCACCGCGGCCCACATCCGGCTCGCGATCGGGCTGATCGCCGGCGGCTTCGTCCTGCGGCAGTGGCTCGGCCGGCGCTTCGACCGGCTGGCGCCGAAGCCCGATCTTCTCACCGGCATCATTTTCGGCATCCTCGGCGGCTTCACCACCATGCTGGCCAATGCCGGGGGGCCCGCCTGGCAGATGCATCTGCTGCCGCAGCGGCTCGACAAGCTGGTCTATGTCGGCACCTTCTCGATGCTGTTTGCCGCGAGCAACGTCTTCAAGATACCTGCCTATGGCGCGCTCGGTCAGCTCACGCGGGAGAATCTCCTGACCGGCGTCGCGCTCCTGCCGGTTGCCGTCGCCGCCAACTATGCCGGCATCTGGCTGATCCGCCGGACCCCGACCGAGCTGTTCTACCGCGTTGCCTACGTGCTGATGCTGCTCATCTCGATCGAGCTCATCCGGGGCGCTCTGGTCGAGATGCTCGGAGGCTATTAGTGCCCGTGCCGATCGGACCGAATCGGCACCGCCATGGACGGGCTTGGGTCCGGCTCGTCCCGGGCATCCCGATGCCGCTCACGTCGCGGGCGCATTGATCGCCGGCTCGGCGATACGTAAGCTTTCGCCGTTGCAGGCCGCCCATGCCGCCCATCACCGCCTACGACGTCGATCTCGATCGCAACCCGGCGAATTTCCAGCCGCTTACGCCACTGTCGTTCCTGGAGCGGGCGGCCGCGGTGTTTCCCGGCCATATCGCGATCATCCATGGCCCGCTGCGCCGCAGCTATGCCGAGTTCTATGCGCGGGCGCGGCGGCTCGCCTCGGCGCTGGCGCAGCGCGGGATCAAGCGCGGCGACACAATCTCGGTGCTCCTGGCAAACACGCCGGCGATGCTCGAATGCCACTACGGAGTGCCGATGACGGGCGCCGTGCTCAACACGATCAACACCCGCCTCGATCCGCCGGTCATAGCCTTCCAGCTCGATCACGGCGAGGCGAAGGTGCTGATCGTCGACCGCGAGTTCGCCGAGCTCGGCCGCCAGGCGCTGGCATCGGCGAGGGTGAGACCGCTCTTGATCGAGTACGACGACCCGGAGCTCGCCGGGTCCGGCAAGGCAGGGGGCGAGCTCGACTACGAGAGCTTCATCGAAATCGGCGACCCGGATTTTCCCTGGAAGATGCCGGACGACGAATGGGATGCGATCTCGCTCAACTACACATCGGGCACGACCGGCGATCCCAAGGGCGTGGTCTATCACCACCGCGGCGCCTATCTGCTCGCCGTCGGCAACGTGCTGACCGGCAGCATGCGCAAGCATTGCGTCTACCTCTGGACGCTGCCGATGTTCCACTGCAACGGCTGGTGCTTCCCCTGGACGCTGTCGGTGGTGGCGGGCACCCACGTCTGTCTGCGACAGGTGCGCGCGGCGGCCATGTACGATGCGATCGCCGGTCACAAGGTGACCCATCTCTGCGGCGCGCCGATCGTGATGGCGACGCTGCTCAACGCCCCGGCCGCGGAGAAGAAGCCGCTGCCGCACGTGGTCGAGTTCTTCACCGCTGCGGCGCCGCCGCCGGAGGCGGTGCTGGCGGCGATGAAGGCCGCCGGCTTCAACGTCACGCATCTCTACGGGCTGACCGAGACCTACGGCCCGGCCACGGTCAACGAATGGCAGGGCGCCTGGGACGGGCTCCCTCCCGACGGGCAGGCGGCCATGAAGGCGCGCCAGGGCGTTCGTTACGTGCCGCTGGAGGCGCTCGACGTGCGCGCCCCCGACACGTTCGCCCCGGTGCCGCGCGACGGCGAGCATTTGGGCGAGGTGATGTTCCGCGGCAATGTCGTGATGAAGGGCTATCTCAAGAACAAGCCCGCCACCGAGAAAGCCTTCGCCGGCGGCTGGTTTCACTCCGGCGATCTCGGCGTGATGCATCCCGACGGATACATCCAGCTCAAGGACCGCTCCAAGGACATCATCATCTCGGGCGGCGAGAACATCTCGTCGATCGAGGTCGAGGACGCGCTCTACAAGCATCCGGCCGTGCAGGCCGCCGCGGTGGTCGCCAAGCCGGACGAGAAATGGGGCGAGACACCGTGCGCCTTCATCGAGCTCAAGCCCGGCGCGACGGCGACGCGCGACGAGCTGATCGACTGGTGCCGCAAGAACCTCGCCGGCTACAAGTGCCCGCGCTTCGTCGTATTCTCCGAGCTGCCGAAGACCTCCACCGGCAAGATCCAGAAGTTCAAGCTGCGCGACCTGGCGAAGGACGTGTGAGGCGTCGGCCCTCCTCGCCCCTTCACACGTCGCGAGAGCGCCACATCCATCCTAAGCTACTGATACAAATCGTTATTTTTATTTCTAAAG
>DASXAP010000098.1:0-10873 GCA_036406655.1 Xanthobacteraceae bacterium
CGTGCTGCTCTCGGCGGTGTGGATCGGGCTCAATTTCGCCAATTATCTGGTCGCGCCGATCCGGCGCCTGATCGGCGCCGCGCAGGTCGTCTCGACCGGCAATCTCTACGTCCAGGTGCCGACCCGGCGCTCGGAGGGCGATCTCGCCCAGCTCGGCGAGACCTTCAACAAGATGACCCAGGAGCTGCGCACCCAGCGCGACGACATCGTCCGCGCCCGCGATCTGATCGACAGCCGCCGCCGCTTCACCGAGGCGGTGCTGGCGGGAGCGAGCGCAGGTGTCATCGGCGTCGACGCCGAAAGCTGCATCAGCATCCTCAACCGTTCGGCGGAGCGGCTGATCGGGCGCAGCGAAGCCGAGGCGCTGGGGCGGCCGCTCGCCGAGCTGGTTCCGGAGCTGTCCGACATGCTCGCCGCAGCGCGCGCCGGTCTGCAGCGTCAGCTGCAGGGCCAGGTGACGATCAACCGCCAGGGGCGCGAGCGGATTCTGTCGGTGCGGGTGACGAGCGAGCAGTCGGGTGCCTCGGGCCGCGGCCTCGTCTTCACGCTCGACGACATCACCGAGCTGGTCAGCGCCCAGCGCACCTCGGCCTGGGCCGACGTGGCACGCCGCATCGCCCACGAGATCAAGAACCCGCTCACTCCGATCCAGCTCTCCGCCGAGCGGCTGCGGCGAAAATACGCCAAGGTGATCACCGAGGACGGCGGCGTCTTCCAGCAATGCACCGACACAATCGTGCGCCAGGTCGACGACATCAAGCGCATGGTGGACGAGTTCTCCCGCTTCGCACGCATGCCGAAGCCGGTGATGGCAGCCGAGGACGTGGCCGACACCGTGCGGCAGGTGGTCTTCCTGCAGCGCGTCGGCAATGCCGATATCGACATCGACGTCGAGATCGCCCACGACCCGATGCCGGCGCGCTTCGATCGCCGCCTGGTCGCCCAGGCGCTCACCAACATCATCAAGAACGCGACCGAAGCGATCGCCGCGGTGCCGCCGGCCGAGCTCGGCCGCGGCCATATCCGTGTGCTCGCCGGCCGCGAGGGCGACGACGTCGTCATCGACGTGATCGACAACGGCATCGGCCTGCCCAAGGAGAACCGCAGCCGGCTGCTCGAGCCCTATGTGACCACGCGCGAGAAGGGCACCGGACTGGGCCTCGCCATCGTCGGGCGTATCCTGGAGGAGCATGGGGGACGCATCGAGCTCGGGGATGCGGCCGACAGGATACCGGGGCAGCGCGGCGCCTGGATGCGGCTGCGCTTTGCCGCCGAGCCCGCGGGGTCGGCCGAGGCGGCGGAAACCGCGGCGCCGGCTGCAGCGCAGCCCGCGGCGGACGCGGCGGCCTCGTCCAGCCCGCAGCTCGCCGGCAACGCGTAGGGGTGCGGGATGATTTCAGAGAAGACCGTCGCGGATCGCAGCAGGCGCGAACCACAGACCGGGTCTGCTCCCTCCGTCACAAGCGAGGGACGGGGAGGGGGGTGCAGATCTTCGGCGATGGCCTGCGGCCCCCTGTCCCTCCGCCGCCGGGACGTTGCAGCGCCATTCCGCACGACCACCAGCGCGCTGGCGGCCAATCACCCTGGAAAGAGCAAACACCATGCCCGATGACATCCTGATAGTGGACGATGAAGCGGACATCCGCGAGCTGGTATCCGGCATCCTGCAGGACGAAGGCTACATCACCCGTTCCGCGCGCGACAGCGACGACGCGCTCGCGCACGTGGCGAGCCGGCGTCCGAGTCTCGTCTTCCTCGACATCTGGCTGCAAGGCAGCCGGCTCGACGGATTGCAGCTGCTCGATGCGATGAAGACGCAGCATCCCGAGCTGCCGATCGTCATGATCTCCGGCCACGGCAATATCGAGACCGCCGTCGCCGCCATCAAGCAGGGCGCCTACGACTTCATCGAGAAGCCGTTCAAGGCGGACCGGCTGGTCCTGGTCGCGCAGCGCGCGCTCGAGACCTCGCGGCTCAAGCGCGAGGTCAAGGCGCTCAAGCAGCTCGCCCCCTCGACATTGATCGGCAAGTCGTCGTCGATGAACCAGCTGCGCCAGACCATCGAGAAGATCGCGCCCACCAACAGCCGCGTCCTCATCATCGGCCCCGCCGGGGCGGGCAAGGAGCTCGCGGCGCGCGCGATCCACAGCCATTCCGCGCGCGCCGAGGGGCCGTTCATCGTGATCAATGCGGCGGCGATGATGCCGGAGCGGATGGAGATCGAGCTGTTCGGGGTCGAGCAGCCGACCAACGGCGGCGGACGCAAGGTCGGCGCTCTCGAAGAGGCGCACGGCGGCACCTTGTTCATCGACGAGATCGCCGACATGCCGCGAGAGACCCAGAACAAGATCCTGCGGGTGCTCGTCGAGCAGACCTTCACGCGCGTGGGCGGCACCAACAAGGTGCAGGTCGACGTGCGCATCATCTCCTCGACCGGCCGCAACATCGAGGCGGAGATCGCCGCGGGCAAGTTCCGCGAGGACCTCTACCACCGCCTCTCGGTGGTTCCGATGCGAGTGCCGCCGCTGGCGGAGCGGCGCGACGACATCCCGCTGCTGATCGAGTATTTCATGGAGCAGATCTCGCTCGCCACGGGCCTGCCGCGACGGGTGATCGGCACCGACGCCATGGCGGTCCTGCAGTCGCATGACTGGCCCGGCAATGTGCGCCAGCTGCGCAACAACGTGGAGCGGCTGATGATCCTGGCCGGCGGCGATGCGGAGGCGGTCATCAGCGCCGACATGCTGCCGCAGGACGTGGGCTCGATGGTGCCGTCCATGCCCGGCGGCGACGGCGGCGAGCACCTCATGGGGCTGCCGCTGCGGGACGCGCGCGAGGTGTTCGAGCGCGAATACCTCGTCGCGCAGATCAGCCGTTTCGGCGGCAACATCTCGCGCACCGCCGAGTTCGTCGGCATGGAGCGCTCGGCACTGCACCGGAAGCTCAAGGCGCTGGGGATAGACTGACGCGTGTCGCGCATCGCCTATGTCAACGGACGCTATCTGCCGTTCCCTCGCGCCGTGATCGGCGTCGAGGATCGCGGCTACCAATTCGCCGACGGCGTCTACGAGGTGTGCGAGGTCCGCGCCGGCCGGATGATCGACGCGCGGCGTCACTTCGCGCGGCTCGCCCGCTCGCTCGGCGAGCTGCGCATCCCGATGCCGATGTCGGAGCCGGCGCTCGCCATCGTCATGCGCGAGTGCATCCGGCGCAACCGCGTGGGCGACGGGATCGTCTACCTGCAGATCACGCGCGGGGTGGCGCGCCGCGACCACGCCTTTCCCCCGCCCGCTACCCGCCCGAGCGTGGTGGTCACCGCGCGCGCGATCGACGCAGCCGCCAACGAGCGGGTTGCCGCCGAAGGGGTGGCGGTCGTGACCGTGCCCGACGACCGTTGGCAGCGGGTCGACATCAAGTCCATCTCGCTGCTGCCCAACGTGCTGGCCAAGCAGGCTGCGCGCGAGCGGGGCGCCAGGGAAGCCTGGTTCGTGGACCGCAAGGGCCACGTCACGGAAGGATCGTCGAGCAACGCCTGGATCGTGACCAAGGGCGGGAAGGTGGTGACCCGTCCCGCCGACCACGGCATCCTGCGCGGCGTCACCCGGACGGTGCTGATGGACGTGATCCGCGCCCAGGGGCTCGAGCTCGAGGAACGCCCGTTCACGGTGGAGGAGGCCTATGCCGCGCGCGAGGCCTTCCTCACCTCGGCGAGCCAGATCGTGATGCCGGTGGTCCGCCTCGACGACCGTCCCATTGGCAACGGGGCTCCCGGAACGGTGGCAAGCGCGTTACGGAGTGAATTTCACCGTTACGCCGAGGCGACGTGACGGCCGCCGCAGCGTCACTAGGCGGGTGCCGGGAGACGCGGATGCCCGGCATGAAGCCGGGCCTGGGCGACGACAAGTGCGATACCCGGTGCGGCGGGCGGGAGAGGGGAGGCAGACAGCATCCTGCCGTGCAACGGCTACGCGCAGCGGGGACAGGTGCCGAGGCCCGACCGGCTGCCGCTAAGTTGTGCTTGCGCCGTTCGCGGACGTGCCTTGTAATGGCGCCTCCAGGTCCGGTGAGCGTTTGAAGGCTGTAGATTCGGGCACGGCGACCTGGCCACGAGCCTCGCAGGGGGTGCGAGGCAAAAAAATCACGGAACAACGACAATGGCGGCCGACCGCTCACAGAACCTGCAGGACACCTTTCTCAATCACGTCCGCAAGAACAAGACTCCGCTGACGATTTTCCTGGTCAACGGGGTGAAGCTGCAAGGGGTGGTGACCTGGTTCGACAATTTTTGCGTCCTGTTGCGGCGCGACGGGCACTCGCAACTCGTCTACAAGCACGCCATATCCACGATCATGCCGGGTCATCCGATCCAGCTGTTCGAGGGGGCCGAGGAGGCCCCCGTCGGGGAAAAGGCCTGATTGGAACCGCGCCGGTTCGACAGCCAGACCAACCGCCTCGTTGCGCGCGCGGGCGCGGAAACCGGCCGCGCGATCGTGATCGAGCCGCAGCTGCGCAGCCGGGGTGCTCCCGCAGCGAGTGAGCGCGAGAGGGAAGGGAACCGGCACCTCGCGGTGGCGCGCTCGCCGGCGGCCAGGCTCGAGGAGGCGATCGGGCTCGCCCGCGCCATCGATCTCAACGTGGTGTCGTCGGGGATCGCGCCGGTAGCGGCGATCCGGCCGGCAACCTTCATCGGCAAGGGCAAGGTCGAGGAGATCGCGGGCCTCGTCAGGTCCCATGACGCCTCGCTCGTGGTCATGGACTGCGCGCTCTCCCCGGTGCAGCAGCGCAATCTGGAAAAGGCCTGGGGCGCCAAGGTGCTCGATCGGACCGGGCTCATCCTGGAGATCTTCGGCCGGCGCGCACGGACCCGCGAGGGGGCGCTGCAGGTCGAGCTTGCCCATCTCACCTATCAGAAAAGCCGGCTGGTGCGCTCCTGGACCCATCTCGAGCGGCAGCGCGGCGGCTTCGGCTTCCTCGGCGGGCCGGGCGAGACGCAGATCGAATCCGACCGGCGCCTGATCGAGGAGCGCATCGCCCATCTCGAGACCGAGCTCGAGAAGGTCAAGCGCACGCGCAAGCTGCATCGGCTGAGCCGCCGGCGCGTGCCCTATCCGATCGTCGCGCTCGTGGGTTACACCAATGCCGGCAAGTCGACGCTGTTCAACCGCATGGCGCAGGCGAGCGTGGTGGCGGCCGACATGCTGTTCGCCACCCTCGACCCCACCTTGCGCGCGGTCGAGCTGAGCAGCGGGTTGCGGATCATCCTCTCCGACACCGTAGGGTTCATCTCCGACCTGCCAACCCCGCTCGTTGCCGCGTTCCGTGCCACCCTCGAGGAGGTGATCGAGGCCGACCTGATCCTGCACGTGCGCGACATCGCGCACGAGGACAGCGCGGCGCAATCCTCCGACGTGCAGACGGTGCTCGACCAGCTCGGGATCGACGGTCGCGAGGAGGGGAGGCTGGTCGAGGTCTGGAACAAGCTTGACCGGCTCGACGCCGCGGCCCGCGCGCGGGTGGGCAACATCGCCGAGCGGCAATCCCTCGGTCGCCGGCCGGTTCTGGTCTCGGCGATGAGCGGGGAGGGCATCCCGGCCCTCCTGGGCGAGATCGAGAGGCGGCTCGCGACGCGGCGCGCCACCCTCGATTTCGTCCTCGATCCCGGCGATGGCGCCGGCCTGAGCTGGCTCTTCCGCCACACCGAGGTGATGGCGCGAACCTTGCGCGAGGACGGCCAGCTCGCGGTCACCGTGCGCGCCGATCCGGCCAACGCCGCCAAGGCCCGCGCCCGCTTCCCGGGCGGCTGATCTCGGAGTCTGATATCCCAGACTGGCGCAAGCCAAATCGCGGGATAACACAACGGATGCCGGTCCCGGGTTTCGCGCCCAGGCGCGCGTCAATCCCGGCTACGACCCGCTGGCGACCGTCACGTCGACGAACGTGACCACCACGCCCTCGGTGAGATTGTGGCGGCCGCGATAGGGCAAGAGCCGCATCAGGTATTGCGCCTTGCCATCCAGGCGGCGCACTCGACGCTCGATGCTCTGTCCGTTCTCGAGAACGGCGCGAATGTCACGCTGGAGGTCGCCCAGCTCCAGGTTGCTGACGATGTCGGTGAGCGGGCGGCCGCGATCGGTGGAGATGAGATTGAAGATGGCGATGGAGGCCGGGGTGAAGCTGCGCACGACCAGCTGGCTGTCGAGAAAGATCGTGGGGATCTGGGTGCTCTCGAACAGGTTGCGGAGGTCGGCATTGGCGTGATCGAGCTCATCGATCTTGTGGTTGAGCTCGGCGTTGACCGTATGGAGCTCCTCGTTGACCGACTGCATCTCCTCCTTCGAGGTCTCCAGCTCCTCGTTGGTCGATTGCAGCTCCTCGTTGACCGAGACCATCTCCTCGTTGGCGGCTTTCAGCTCCTCGAGCGCGGTCTCGTATTCCTCGACCGTGGTCTGCAGCCGCTCGCGCGTGTAGCGCAAGTCGCGCTCGAGCTGCTCCACCGACGCGCTCCCCTCCGTTTCGCTCCCCTCCGCGTCCATGGCCGCGCTCATCCATTCGCGCGCCATGGCGAGCAGCTTCTCGCGAAGCTCCTGACTGTCTGCGAGCCCGGCGAGTCGGACGCACTCGCGGGCGTAGCCTTCGAACTCCTTCGCCGACGGCATGGTCCACCCATGCGTGCTGATGCGATGTTGCCGGTCATATAGCGCCCAAGCCGGCGCGCGTACGTACGTATTCCGACTCAATACGCAGCGTTTTTTCCGGGTTGGCGAGCCGGGCCGATTGGAGCCCGGTCGGTATTCGTGGTAGCTGAAGGAACATCGGTATTCGTGCTAGCTGAAGGAACGAAAGGGCGTGCCGGATCCTTGGACCAGCAAAGGACACGTCGATCATGCCTGAGTTCCTTTTCAATCTCACGTTTGGTGATCGGGTCTGGCCGGACGAAGAGGGCGTACGCCTGCCTGACCGCGCTGCGGCGCGAGCCGAGGCCGAGGCCATTGTCCGCGAACTGTCGCCGCGCGGCGTCGAGCGCAGCCGCACCCGGTGGGCCGGATGGTTCCTCCGGGTGGAGGACGCCGGCGATGAATTTCTGGCGCTGCCGCTCGGCCGTCCCGCACTGGCGGCAGTGCCGAGAGCGGTCGCGTCTGCCGTCCAACGACGCACCGGGGCGCTCGAGGTCCGCAGGACCGAGCTCGCGCGGCAGACGATGGAGACGCTGGAAAGACTGGCTTACCTGATGGATCTCAACCGCCGTGTGCGCGGCGAGGTCGCGGTGGGACGGCTCCTCAGCGACGAGATGCGGCATAGAGCCGAGCAGCTGCGCGTTTCCGCCCTTGCCGTCCGCTCGGCCATGGCAGCCGCCGCGCAATTCCGAGCCATGGCTGGCAAAGGCGAGCCAAAACGGGGGACCCCGACCCTGAAGATGGAACTCTGGCAGGAACTTCAGCTCGCCATGAAGGTTAAATTCCCGGGAACTTTGCGGTAAACTACGTTATTGCGTCTCGGGAGGGAGCTTCATGGCACCGCTGGCCGCCGCGGTCCCCCGCCTTGATATCTCGAAGGGCAATCGTTTTCTCGCTGCACTGCCGCCGGCCGATCATGCGCTGCTGGCCCCGCACCTCCGCGCGATATCGCTCGGCCGCGGCACCATCCTGCATGACGCCGGCGAGCCGATCGAGCACGCCTTTTTTCCACACAGCGGAATGGTCTCGATCGTGACGATCATGCGCGACGGCAGCATGGTCGAGACGGCCTCGCTGGGGCGCACCGGCGTCATCGGCGCCAACGCCGCGCTGGGGCCGGGCACGGCGGTGGGCCGGGCCGTGGTGCAGCTGCCCGGAACTGCGAGCCGCCTTCCACTGGGGCAGTGGCAAGCCGCCGCCCAGAGCAGCGCGGCCATTCGCGAGCTCGCCCTGCGCTACAACGACCTGCTGCTGGCCCAGGTCCAGCAGTCGGTCGCCTGCAACGCCCTGCACGGGCTCGAGCAGCGGCTTTGTCGCTGGCTGCTGCAGTCACATGATTGCTCCGAGGGCAACACCGTGCCGCTGACCCAGGAATTCCTCGGGCATATGCTGGGCGTCCGCCGGACCTCGGTGACCATTGCCGCCCGCCTGCTGCAGGGCGAGGGGATCATCAGCTACCGCCGGGGCCAGATCCACATCGCCGATCGCGCCGCGCTCGAGAAATCCGCCTGCGAGTGCTATTTCACGATCCGGGATCAGATAGATAAGCTGTTTCTGCAGCCGTAGCGGGACGAAACCCGGCCGGTCTCTCTAGGTGGGCATCGGCGCGGTCTCGGTCGGCAAGCGCACGAGAAAAAGGGATCCCTTGCCGAGCTCGCTGGTCGCGGTGACATCGCCGCCCATCATCCGGCAGAGCTTGCGGGTGATGGCGAGGCCGAGGCCGGTCCCCCCATACTGGCGCGCGGTCGCGGCGTCGGCCTGCGAGAACTCCTCGAAAAGCTTGCCAAGCTGCTCCGGCGTCATGCCGATGCCGGTATCGGCCACCGCGAACTCGACGAAGGCGTGACCGTCGGCGCCTGCCCGCTTGGCGGTCAATGAAACCTCGCCCTCCTTGGTGAACTTGCAGGCATTGCTCAACAGGTTGAGCAGTATCTGCCGTAACCGCATGGGATCGATCGTGAGCGAGCCCAGGTCACCGGCACATTCGGTCACCAGGCGGTTGTTCTTTTGCTGTGCCAGCTGCCGGGCGGTCCCCGCCACCTCCTCGATCAGCGGCGCGAGACTGACCGTTTCCGGGCTGAGCTCGAGCTTGCCGGCTTCGATCTTCGACAGATCGAGGACCTGGTTGACCAGGCCGAGCAGATGGATCCCGGCGCGGTGCACCCGCTTGAGCGGCTCGGCGGCCTTCTCGGTGCCGAAGCTCTTCGCATTGCTCACCATCATCTCGGCGAGCCCGATGATGGCATTGAGCGGGGTGCGCAGCTCGTGGCTCATGCTGGCCAGGAACTGCGACTTGTTCTTGCTGAACGATTCGAGCTGCTGATAGAGCCGTCCGAGCTCCTCGCTCATGCGGTTGACGTCGGCGGCGAGCGCGCCGAGCTCGTCCCGGCTCGCCACCTGGAGGCGGCGGGTGAAGTCGCCGGACGCGATCTCGCCCAGTCGCGCCTCGATCGCCTTCACCGGACCGATCAGCGACCAGGAGATGACGTAGCCGAGCGCGAGAGCGAGCACGATGCTGCCGAGCGCAAACGCGATCACCAGCCATTGCGCGGTTGCGTAGCTGTGGCCGCTCGCCTCGATCCCGCCGACCATGTCGGCCTCGGCCCTGTTGACCAGCTGGTTGGTCAAGCGTTCGAGCCGATCGGCGAGCGGGCTTGCCTGCTGCAGCTGGGTACGGTTGGCCTCGGCGGCGCTACCGGCCCGGATCAGCTCCACGACCTTCGTGACGATCCCCACGAACTGCTCGTACTCCCTGCGGAACTGCTCGAGCAGCTCGACCTCGTCCTTGGCCACGAACTCCAGCCGATCGACGTCGTAGCCGAACTGGTTGAGCTGGCGGAGCGTGCTGTCGAGCGTCCGCTCGTCCGGCGAGACGAGGGCAGAGGCGACGCTGTAGAGCTGGCTGGTGGTGTCGTGCTGCACCTGCCGATAGGCCTCGATCTTGCGCTGGAGCTTGATCAGCTCCTCGGTGCGGTCGTTCACCTCCCGCAGACCCTGCAGCCCGACCGCGCCCATCGCGATCAGCAGCCCGGCGATGGCGAGAAATGCCGCCAGCAGCTTGGCCTGGACGCGAGCCGGGACCCACGAAACCAGGTCGACCAGCGGGCTCAGCAACCGGATCATCGCTCCTGGACGAGGCTCAAGAGATCGCGCCGGAATTCCTCGGGATCGAAGCGCACCCCGAGATACTGCACGCGGAGCATACCACGGCGGTCGACGATCGAGGTGAGAAAGGTATGGTCGACATTGCCGTCGGCGCCCTTCGCGGCGAACACCCCGTAGCGCCGTGTCACCTCCCGGATGGCATCGGGCGAACCGGTGGCGAAGTACCACCCGGCCGGATCGGCGCCGAAGGCCTTCGCATAGTCCTTGAGCACCTCCGGGGTGTCGCGCTCGGGATCGACGGTGACCGAGACGAACACGATTTCCTTGCCGAAGTCGGAGCCGAGCCGATCCTGCACGAACGACATCATCGGGGTGAGCACCGGGCAGGTGTCGGTGCACAACGTATAGATGAAGGTGACGGCCACGACCTTGCCGCGGAACTGGGCAAGCGCAACCGGTGTCCCGTCCTGCGAGGTCAAGGTGAACTCGGGCGCGGGGCCGATCTCGGGCAGCGCGGAGGGGGAGGGGGAGGGGGCCGGCGTCGACACGCCGTGCACGCAGAGCAGCAGCAGGCCCGCCAGCCCCGCCAATCCGAGGACGAGGGCCGTCCGCATCCTCAGCTCTTGAATTCGTTGAGGAAGTACCAGTCGGGGGAAGCGGCGACGATCATGCCTTCAGCTCGGTCTTGAGCTGATTGAAGAACTGCCAGCTCGTCCCCTCGGCAATGATCCTGTTGGGGGTCGACTTGATCATGCCGACCTCACGCATACGCAGCGCATAGAATCGGAGCGCATCCTCGGGCTCGTATTCGCGCCATTTCGCGTAGGGAGTCTCCGCGAGCGCCTGCAGCGCATAATCATGGCTGCCGGTGAAGCCGCTGGCGACGATCTTCTGCACGGCCTTTTCCGGGTCGCGGGCGCAGAAGTCGGCCGCCTTGAGAATAGCGCGCAAGACGCGCTTGGTTGCAACCGGATGCGCGTGAACGAAGTCCCGATTGCCCGCCAGCGTGCAGCAAAAGTACTGCGACCAGGGGCGGTCCCGCTCGGTATTCACGATGACATGGCCGATCTTGCGGGCGCGGAGCTCCTGCGGCT
>DASXAP010000099.1:0-8522 GCA_036406655.1 Xanthobacteraceae bacterium
GGAGCATCTCGGCCAATCCGACAAGGCGATCAGCGCCTATCGCCGGATGCTGCGCAGCGCCATCGCCGCGGCCGGCAACGGCGGCAGGCTGCCGATGGTGCTCGATGCCGCCGCGGCGGCGAAAATCACCGGTCCCGCCGCGCTCGACGGGATCGGTCCGACCGAGGACTGGGAGGGCTATTGGCGCAAGGTGGACCAGGCCCGCCGGCAGGCATCGAGCTGGGCGTCATCGCGGATCGGGATTCAGCGGTAGGGTGGGCAAAATCGCCCGACGCAACGCTGCGGGGGAGCGCACCGTGCTGAGCGATTTTGCCCACCAATTTGCCGGCGGCGGTGGGCAAACGCGCGCAGCACGTTGCGCGTCACATCGGCATCCGTGTGGCGCCTTTGCCCACCCTACCGCTGATTACCGACAACTCAATCCCTGGACAGCTCACACGTCCACGCTGGCAGTGAGCGCGTTCTCCTGGATGAACGCGCGGCGCGGCTCCACGATGTCGCCCATGAGCCTGCTGAATATGTCGTCGGCCTCGTCGATCGCCTTGACGTTGACTTGCAGCAGCGAGCGGGCGTT
The DNA here is from genome assembly GCA_036406655.1 of Xanthobacteraceae bacterium. GTDB lineage: Bacteria > Pseudomonadota > Alphaproteobacteria > Rhizobiales > Xanthobacteraceae > VAZQ01. The sequence continues at coordinate 575 of DASXAP010000099.1, forward strand.
GACGTCGAGCGTGGTCTCCCACAGCTGATTGGGGTTCATCTCGCCGAGGCCCTTGTAGCGCTGCAGCGTGACGCCCTTGCGGCCGGCATTGGTCACCGCCTCAAACAGGCCGACCGGTCCGTGGATCGGCGTGTCCTCGTCCTTGCGGCAGAGGCTCGCCGGCCGGGCGTAAGTCTCCTGCAGCGTGGCGGCGTGCTCGTCGAGCTTGCGGGCATCCGCCGAGCCAAGCAGCGCGTGATCGAGCGTGGCGACCTCGGTGACTCCGCGCACCATGCGCTCGAAGCGAAAGCCTTCCGCGCCGGTGAAGTCGCCGCGCCAGCCGCGCTCGGTCTCCTCCGACAGCGCGTCGAGGCGGCGGGCGATATACCTGGCTGCGTCCGCCGCCTTGTCCGGGTCGCCGAAGATCGTCGAGGTGAGCACGCCGGCGATCGCTGCCTGCTCGGCCACCCGGCGATTGTAGCGGCTGTGCAGCCCGTTGAGCACATTGCGGATGACACGCGCCTGCTCGACCAGCAGCTTGAGGTCGCCGCCGGCGCGATGCTCGCCGGACGCAAGCCGCAGCACCGCGCCGTCCAGCCCCGAGGCGACCAGGTAATCCTCGAGCGCCCGCTCGTCCTTGAGATACTGCTCGGACTTTCCGCGCGCGACCTTATAGAGCGGCGGCTGGGCGATGTAGAGATTGCCGCGGTCGATCAGGGCCGGCATCTGCCGATAAAAGAACGTCAGCAGCAGCGTGCGGATGTGCGAGCCGTCGACGTCGGCGTCGGTCATGATGATGATCTTGTGATAGCGCAGCTTCTCCGCGTTGAACTCGTCGCTGATGCCGGTGCCGAGCGCGGTGATGAGCGTGCCGATCTCCTGGCTGGACAGCATCTTGTCCATCCGCGCCCGCTCGACATTGAGGATCTTGCCGCGCAGCGGCAGCACCGCCTGGAAGGCGCGGTCGCGACCCTGCTTGGCCGAGCCGCCGGCGCTGTCGCCCTCGACGAGGAACAGCTCGGACTTCGCCGGATCGCGCTCCTGGCAGTCGGCGAGCTTGCCGGGCAGCGAGGAGACGTCGAGCGCGCCCTTGCGGCGGGTGAGCTCGCGCGCCTTGCGCGCCGCCTCGCGCGCGGCGGCCGCCTCGACCACCTTGCCGACGATGACCTTGGCCTCCGCCGGGTGCTCCTCGAGCCAGTACTGCAGCGCCTCGTTGATGATGTTCTCGACCACCGGCCGCACCTCGGAGGAGACGAGCTTGTCCTTCGTCTGCGAGGAGAACTTGGGATCCGGCACCTTGCAGGAGAGAACCGCGGTCAGCCCCTCGCGGCAGTCGTCACCGGTCAGCGCGACCTTCTCCTTCTGGGCGACGCCGCCCTTCTCGGCATAGCTCGTCACCTGCCGGGTGAGCGCACCGCGGAAGCCGGCGAGATGGGTGCCGCCGTCGCGCTGGGGAATCGTGTTGGTGAAGCAGAGCACCGCCTCGTGATAGCCGTCGTTCCACCACAGCGCGCACTCGACGGCGATTCCCTCGCGCTCGCCGCTGATCATGATCGGCGCGGGCACAAGCGGCGTCTTGTTGCGATCGATATAGCGGACGAAGGCCTCGACGCCGCCTTCGTAGCGCATCTGCTCCCGCTTCTCGACCGCGTGCCGCTTGTCGGCGAGCACGATGGTGACGCCGGAATTGAGGAAGGCGAGCTCGCGCAGCCGGTGCTCGAGCGTGGCGAAGTCGAACTCGGTCATGCCGAATGTGCGCGGGCTCGGCAGGAACGTCACCTCGGTCCCGCGCTTGCCGTTCGCCGGCCCGACGACCTGGAGCGGGACCACGGCATCGCCGTCGCGAAACTCGATGAAGTGCTCCTTGTCGTCGCGCCAGACCGTGAGCTTGAGCCAGCTCGACAGCGCGTTGACCACCGATACCCCGACCCCGTGCAGCCCGCCCGACACCTTGTAGACGTTCTGGCTGAACTTGCCGCCGGCATGGAGCTGCGTCATCACCACCTCGGCCGCCGACACCCCTTCGCCCTTGTGGATGTCGGTGGGAATGCCGCGGCCGTCATCGCGCACGGTGCAGGAGCCGTCCGGGTTCAGCGTGACCACCACGTCCTTGGCGTAGCCGGCGAGCGCCTCGTCGATGGCGTTGTCCACCACCTCGTAGACCATGTGGTGCAGGCCTGAGCCGTCGTCGGTGTCGCCGATATACATGCCGGGCCGCTTGCGCACCGCGTCGAGGCCTTTGAGGACCTTGATCGACTCGGAATCGTAATCGGCAAGCGGCGGCGGCTGGCGAGCGGGTTCGGCCATGGAGGACCTTCAAACGCTTACGGCAATGGGAGAGTTGGTCGGGCTCAGGTTTGGCACGAAAAGGAGGGGCCGTACAGGGCCCCGAGAATAGTCCTAATATATTGATTCGGCGTGTGATTTAAAGGCCCGCAGCAGGCAAAAAAAGCTTCCGCACGGGTCCGGGCCGGCGCCCGCGCCGGGCCGGGGCTGCAGGAAATTCGGCGAGCAGCAACGCAGTCGGAGAGGCTTCCGCGCGGGGAGGGGCAGGGGGGCCGGCCCTTTAGCCTCGGCCTCGCTTCCACAGCCGGGCACAGCCGGGGGAGTTGCGGGCTTGGCGTCTGTGTCCGACTGCGTGATCATCGTGCCGGCCCAGGACCCAGGGAGACTGCCCGATGCCGCTCGATTTCTGCCATCCCAACACGCCGCACCGGAAGCTCAAGATGCCGGAATGGTTCATCTCGAGCCTGATGATGGACCGTGCGCTCGATGCGGTGGTTCGTCGGGCCCGGCGTGTCGATCGCAAGCACGACATCCCCTACCTCGCCGGCTACAGCAACGACGGCAAGACCATCTACATCGACCGCCACATGCCCTCCTCGTTCCGCTATGCCGGTCGGGAGATCGACACCGATCGTTACCTGATCCTGCACGAGGAGGTGGAGAAGACGCTGATCGATCAACTCGACCTCCACTACCTGCACGCACATCAGATCGCCTCGCGCGCCGAGCAGGCCGCGGTGCGCGCCGCCGGCATCAACTGGCGCGACTACGACCGGTTCATGCAGAAGCACGTCAAGCGCATCGGCGACGAGCGCCTCACCAAGGTACCCGCCGATCTCGACCTCAAGCCCTACCGGGACGAGCATGATGACGACCTGGTGCGGCGGATGCTTTACTGCATCAAGCGCGGCGAAGGCCCCGCCGGCGTCAACGTCGAGAGCCTGCAGGCGGCCGTCGCCCGGCACATGCCGCATCTCAGGCGGCACAAGCCGGGCGGCACGCGCAGAAAGCGGTAGAGATCGGGAACGACTTTAGAGCGGATCTCGCTCATGTTCGTTCAGGTCCACGGTCATGGCCGGCCTTGTGCCGGCTATCCCGGTCCTGAATCGGGATCGCCGGGACAGGCCCGGCGATGACGGCGATAAAGCGATTTCACTCCATCGGAGCATGGTCTAGCCGATCCGGATCACGATGTTGCCCATCGCGGTGCCGGCCTCGACTGCCTCGTGTGCGGCGGCAATCTCGGCAAGCTCGAACATTTGCGCCACATTGTGAATGAGCTCGCCGCGCTCGAGCATGCGCGAGATGTCGGCGGTGGCGCGCCGCCGCAGCTCCGGCGGCATTGTGTAGACCAGGAAGAATTTCAGCGTGATGCTGTTCTGCAGCAGGAACTGGAACGGGATTGCCGGCTCCGGCGCACTCCCGCCATAGACCGCCACCACCCCGTTTGTCGCCAGGACCTGCGGCAGCAGCCGCGCGTTCGCGGCGAGATCGACCTCGATCACCGCGTCGACGCCGCGCCCTGCGGTGAGCGCCATGACCCGCTCGCCGACGCTCTCGCCCCGGTAATCGATCACGTGATCGGCGCCGGCCCGCCGCGCAATCTCGGCCTTGGCCGGAGAGCTCACGGTGGTGATGACGGTTGCCTTGCGCAGCTTGGCGAGCTGAATGGCGTAGTGGCCGACGGCACCGGCGCCGCCGGCGATCAGGACCGTCAGGCCCTCCCGCGCGCCGATCAGCTCGACCGCCTCGTAGGCGGTGTAGGCGGGGATGCCCAGACAGGCCCCGGCCTCCATGCCGACCTTGGCGGGAAGCGGCACCGCCTGCTCGGCCGGCAGCACGATCGCCTCGGCGGCGGTGCCGAATGCACGCCGCCACTGCCCGTTCCAGACAAAGGCCCGCTCCCCCAGCCGCGACGCCGGCACGCCGTCGCCGACGGCTTCGATCGTGCCGGCGCCGTCGCTGTGCGGGATCACCCGCGGAAAGGCGATCCTGCGCGTTGAGCCGGCACGGCTCTTGACGTCGGAGGGATTGACCCCCGACGTGGCAAGACGCACGCGCACCTCGCCGGCGGCCGGCTCGGGCGTCGCCACCTCGTCCACCCGCAGCACCGCGCGGGCGGCTCCGTTGCTCTCGTAATAGGCTGCGCGCATCACTCACCTCGCGGTCGAATGGTCCCGGGGCTGACATGGAGAACCTGCGCCCTTGTCTCGATCTCGGCAAACACCGCGGCGTCGGCACCGGTCATGAAGGCTTGCGCCCCGAGCTTCTCCAGCTGCGCGAACAGCGCCGTCCGGCGTGTCGGATCGAGATGGGCGACGACCTCGTCGAGCAGCAGCACCGGCGCAGCTCCCGACATTTGCGCCAGCAGTCGAGCGTGGCCGAGGATGAGGCCGATCAGCAGCGCCTTCTGCTCGCCAGTCGAGGCATCGGCGGCGGCAAGGCCTTTGTCGGCATGGATCGCCGCAAGCTCGCTCAGGTGCGGACCTTCGAGGGTGCGGCCGGCGGCGGCATCGCGGCAGCGATTGTCCCGCAGCGCCTGCCGATAACGATCCTCCACCGCCACCGCCGGATGCTCGAGCAAGAGCTGCTCAAGGGATCCCGCGAGCGCAATGTCGACGGCCGGGAAGGGGGAGGCGGCATCCCGGCCGCTGGTAAGCGTCGTTCTCAGCCGCCCGACCGTCTCGACGCGCTGCGCCGCTACCGCGACCGCAAGCTCAGCCGTCTCGTGCTCGACAGCGTCGAGCCAGTGCGAATCCGGGCGCGGCTGCTCGAGCAGGCGATTGCGCGAGCGCAGCGCCCGCTCGAAGGCGTTGACGCGGCCGGCGTGCTCCGGATCGAGCGCCAGCACCAGCCGATCCAGGAAGCGGCGCCGCTCGGAAGGAGGTCCATTGAAGAGCCCGTCCATCGCCGGAACGAGCCAGACCACCCGCAGATGATCGGCAAACGCGGCTGCGGAAGCGACCGGCTCACGGTCGATCCGGCATTTGCGCGAGATCGCCGCATCCTCGCCTGCCGGCGGCTCGATCCCGGTGCCGAGAGCGGCGAGCCCGAGCGCTCCCTCGACCTCGGCCGACACCGCCCAGCCGCCGTCGCCCTCGACGAAGGCGACATCCTCGAGGGTCGCGCGCCGCAGCCCGCGGCCCGGAGCGAGGAACGAGATTGCCTCGATGAAATTGGTCTTGCCGGCACCGTTCGGACCGGTCAGCACCACCAGGGCGGCATCGAGGGCAATCTGCGCCGCGTGATAGCTGCGGAAATTCGTCAGCGTGACGCGCCGGATGGGCATGAACAGATCATGTATCAGCAATCAGTAATCAGTAATCAGTAATCAGCACTCAGCAATGAGCAATGAGCATGTCGACGCCATTGGCAAGCTTTCTGATCACTGACGACTGAACCCTGATTCCTGCTCATACCCGCATCGGCATCAGCACGTAGAGCGCGTTCTTGCCGTCGCGGTCCTGGATCAGCGTCGGTGAGCCCGGGTCGGCGAGCTTGAGCATCGCGGCCTCGCCTTCGAGCTGGGCGGCGATGTCGAGGAGGTAACGGGAATTGAAGCCGATGTCGAGCGGCTCCGCGGCGTACTCGACCTCCAGCTCCTCCGTCGCGCTGCCGGAGTCCGGGTTGGTCACCGAGAGCAGCAGCTTGCCGCTCGAGAGCGACAGCTTGACGGCGCGGCCGCGCTCGCTCGACACCGTCGATACGCGGTCGACCGCCTGCTCGAACTCCTTCTTGTCGACGGTGAGCTCCTTGTCGTTGCCGAGCGGGATGACGCGGGCGTAGTCGGGAAAGGTTCCGTCGATGAGCTTGGAGGTGAGCACCGCCGGGCCGAGCGTGAAGCGGATCTTGCCCGGCGACAGCTCGATCGTCACCTCGGCCTCGTTGTCCTCGATCAGCCGCTGCACCTCGCCCACGGTCTTGCGCGGCACGATGATCCCCGGCATGCCGGCGGCGCCGGCCGGAAGCGACAGCTCGAACTGCGCCAGCCGATGACCGTCGGTGGCCACTGCGCGCAAGGTCGGCGCCTTTGCGGTGCCGGCACTGTGCAGATAAATGCCGTTGAGGTAATACCGGGTCTCCTCGGTCGAGATCGCGAACTGGGTCTTGTCGATCAGCCGCTTGAGATCGGCGGCAGGGAGCTTGAACGCGTGCGTCATCTCGCCGGCGGCGAGGTCGGGAAAGTCGCTTTCCGGCAGCGTCTGCAGCGTGAAGCGAGAACGGCCGGCCCGTATGGCCAGCACTGCGCGGTCGCCGGAAGCCTCGATCGCGACCTGGGCGCCTTCCGGCAGCTTGCGCACGATCTCGTAGAACATGTGGGCGGGAACGGTGGTTGCCCCGCCGGGCCGCACCTCGGCGAGGATGGTATCGGTGATCTCGACGTCGAGATCGGTCGCCTTGAAGGCGAGCCGCGATTCGGCGGCCTTGATCAGCACGTTGGCGAGAATGGGGATGGTGTTGCGTCGCTCCACCACGCGGTGCACGTGGCCGAGCGATTTCAACAGTGCGGCGCGTTCGACCGTGACCTTCATCGTTAAACCCGCTGCTGGCTAGGCCTTGCATACCGTCGTTCATTCCCGGCTTGATGCCGGGGACCACGCCTGTGGTCGCAAGAGACGTGGATGGCCGGGACAAGCCCGGCCATGACGCGGCACATGCGGATAGGCCTGCCCCCGAGGGGCCAAGCAAGGTGGCGCGTGCGGCCGGTTTTCGCAAGGGCGCCGCCGGGCCGAACCTCCGATTTATCCGGAAGATTTGCCGGGAATACGCCGCGGCCGGGCCGGCTTTGGCCCGCTTGTCTTCAGGTCGCGCGCCGACCTTGGTCGCGCGCTCCCGCTATCGGGCTGAGCGCGGCCTGCTGCCGATCGGCTCACTCCTGCAGCTGCCGCTTCAGCAGCTCGATCTCCTCGGCCAGCGCCGTGTCGGTATGGACGAGGTTCTCGATCTTGCGCACCGCGTGCAGCACCGTGGTGTGATCACGTCCGCCGAATCGGCGGCCGATCTCGGGGAGCGAGCGCAAGGTGAGCGTCTTCGCGAGATACATCGCCACCTGTCGGGGTCGGACCACATTGGCGGTGCGCCGCGAGGACAGAAGATCGGCGCGGCTCACATTGTACTGACGGGCGACCACCCGTTGGATGTCCTCGATCTTGACGCGCTTTGGCTCCTGCGGACGGATCAGATCGCGCACCTCGCGCTCGGCCATCTCCAGGGTGACCGGCTGGTTGGTCAGCTTGCTGTGGGCGAGCAACCGGTTCAGCGCGCCTTCCAGATCGCGACCGTTGTTGGTCACCGATCTGGCGATGAAGGCGAGCACCGCCGCCGGGACGTCAAAACCGGGATGGTGCAGCCGCGCCGCGGCCGCCCGGCACCGGAGGATTTCGAGGCGCAGCTCCTCGCCCAGGGACCCCATCTCGACCACCAGCCCGCCGGCGAGCCGCGAGCGGACGCGCTCGTCGAGGTTCTCGAGATCCGACGGCGGCCGATCGGCGGCGATGACGACCTGCCGGCCGGCATCGATCAGCGCATTGAGCGTGTGGCAGAATTCGGCCTGTGTCGACCTGCCCTGGAGGAACTGCAGGTCATCGATCACCAGCACGTCGATCGTGCGCAGCGCCTCCTTGAATGCCAGTGCGTTCTGTGCCCGCAGCGCGGCGACGAAGCCGTACATGAACTTCTCGGC
>DASXAP010000100.1:0-15267 GCA_036406655.1 Xanthobacteraceae bacterium
TGGTGAATGCGGACGCGGCGCCGCACTATGCTCCTTTGCTGGTGCTGGACGGTCGAGGCGCCCAGCCGGTCGGCTCGCTGGCCTTTCGCCGCTGAGGCTGATACATCGACGGCCCGCTTCACTGCTCGGACCAAGCTCTCACCTGCGCCGACCGCATAGACATTCTGCAGGACCAACGGGGCCGGCATATCGATCCGCGCGGGGCGAGCTCTGATGCCATGACATCCTCCAGCCTGAAGGTCCGCGGCGGCGAGGTCTTTCTTGTCGCCCTGCCGATCCGCCGTCCGCACCACTGGGTCGGCCACACCGCGCGGCTGGGCGAGGGTTATGCCGTGCTCCGGCTCGAGCTCGAGAGCGGCGTCGTCGGCTGGGGCGAAGCGCAGGTGATCGGCACCTGGGGCGGCGATCACGGCGCCCGCTACGGCGAGACGCCGAAGATGACCGCGGCCGCGATCAGCGACATCCTCCTCCCCGGCATCGTCGGGCAGAACGCGAGCGAGATCGAGCAGCTGCACGCGCGGATGAACCGGGTCCTGCGCGGCTATCCCTACGCCAAGGCGGCAATCGACGTCGCCGTGCACGACGCGATCGGCAAGGCGTACGGGCTGCCGGTCTATCAGCTGCTCGGCGGCAAGGTCCGCGACGGCACCGCGCTCGCGCACAGCATCGGGCTCATGGACGCCGACGCCGCGGCGCGCGAGGCGGCCGAGGTGGTCGCCGAGGGCATCACCACCATCAAGGTCAAGATCGGCGTTGGCCTCGAGCGCGATGTCGAGGTGGTCGCGGCGGTGCGGCAGGCGATCGGCAGCGCGGCAAAGATCCGCGTCGATGCCAACCAGGGCTACCGAAGCTGGCGCGAGGCGGTGCGGGCGATCACCGCCATGGAGAGATACGATCTGGTCTATGCCGAGCAGCCGGTCGAGGGGCTACGCGCCATGGCCGAGGTGAGCGCCCGCGTCAACGTTCCGGTGATGGCCGACGAGAGCGCCTGGACCGCCGAGGACGTGCTCGAGATCGTGCGGCTCGGCGCGGCGCAGATGCTCTCGGTCTACTACACCAAGCCCGGAGGCTTCGCGCCGGCCAAGCGCCTGCTCGCGGTGGCCGGCGCAGCCTCGCTCCCCTGCGACATCAACGGCTCGGCGGAGATGGGGATCGGGGTTGCCGCCGATTTGCATCTCGCAGTCTCCTCGCCGGAGATCGTCCTTCCCGGGACCATTCCGGTGACCTCGACCGCCGAGACGGTGGTGAGCAAGGTTGCAGGCCGCAAATATCTCGACGACCTGATCAGGACCCCGTTCCGCTTCGATAAGGGCCGGCTCTACGTGCCGGACGGGCCGGGACTGGGGGTCGAGGTCGACGAAGCCAAGATCGCGAAGTACCGCATCGGCTGATGCCCCTGCAGCCGATCCGCACCATAGCCGTGATCGGCGCCGGCAGCGGCGGCTGCGCCGCGGCGGCGCAGCTGGCGCAGCGCGGCTTCGATGTCCGCCTCTACAGCCGCCGCGCCGAGACGACGGCGCCGCTTTCGGCCATCGGCGGCATCGAGCACGAGGGCGCGCTCGGTGACGGATTCGCGCCCCTCTCGCTCGTCACCAACGACGCTGCCGCCGCGCTCGCCGGCGCCGATCTCGTCCTCATCATGGTGCCGACCCATGCGCACGAGCAGGCAGGCCGGATCGTCGCCCCCCACCTCGCGCCCGAGCAGCTCGTCATGGCGGCGCCCGGTCACACGCTGCTGCTGATCCCCGATGCGATACGGGCGGCGGGCGGCAGGCTCGGCACCTATTGCGATTCCTCGAGCCTGCCCTTCATCTGCCGCAAGAGCACCCCGCAGCGCGTGCGGATCACGCGCGCCGCGCAGATCCTCTACTTCGCCGTTTTTCCTGGCGAGGCCGTCGATGCCGTGGCGGAACGGGTCCGACCGGTCTTCCCGCAGATCGTGCCTGTCCCCTCACTGCTCCACACCGTGTTCCCCTACACCAACGCGATCCATCATCCCCCGGCGCTGCTGCTCAATGTCGGGCGCGTCGAATCGACCGGCGGCGACTATCATCACTACTACGACGGCATCACGCCGGCCGTCGGCCGGCTCATCGACGCGCTCGACGCCGAGCGGGTCGCGGTCGCTGCCGCTCTCGGGGTGAAGATCGAAGCGCTCCCGCAATTCTTCTTCCGCATGGGATATACCAGCGCGAGCGGACGCGACGGGGGGACGGCCTACGACGTGTTTCACAACAGCGAGCCCAATCGGTGGATCAAGGCCCCGCCGAGCATCGACCATCGCTTCTTCAACGAGGACGTGCCCTATGGGCTCGTGGCGATCGCCGAGCTCGGCCGGCTCGCCGACGTGCCCACGCCTTGCGCCGACGCAGTGATCGAGATCGCATCCATCGTCGCCGCGCGCCCCTATCGCAGCGAGGGCCTCACGCGCGAGCGCATGGGGATTGCCGGCATGACCGTCGGCGGGCTCGCCGCCTTCCTGCGGACCGGCCGGGCGGAAAGCAGCTGATGACAGTTGAGCTGATCGGGGGTGGGCAGCATGGATGTGAAATCGATAGCGGTGCTCGGCGCCGGCCACGGCGGCTGCGCGGCGGCAGCCGATCTCGGCCGGCGCGGCTATTCGGTGCGGCTGCATGCGCGCAACGCGGAGCGGCTCGCGCCGTTGCGCGCCCAGGGCGGCATCGAAGCGCGCGGCATCCAGCAGGGGCTCGTGCCGATCGAGCTGATGACCACCGATGTGGGCGCGGCCGTGCGCGGCGCCGACCTGATCATGCTGGTGGTTCCCTCCGTCGCCCACGAGCCCTATGCACGCGCGCTCGCGGCGGTGCTCGACGGCAGCCAGCCCATATTCATCAATCCGGGCCACACCGGCGGCGGGCTGCATTTTCGCCATGCGCTGCGCAGCTCCGGATACCGCGGGCCGCTCGACAGCTGCGAGACGGTGACCCTCACCTACATCACGCGCATGGAGGGGCCGGGCACCGTCAACATCTACAGCTACACCAGGCAGCTGCGCTTCGCGGCGCTGCCCGGCAAGGCCGGCGGCCGGCTGCTCGGGCTCGTCAAGCCCCTCTATCCCGAGATTGAGGCGGCGAGCAGCGTGCTCGAGACAGCGCTCGCCAATCTCAACGCCGTCTTCCATCCCGAAGGGATGATCATGAACGCCGGCTGGATCCAGCACACCAATGGCAACTTCCTGTTCTATCGGGAGGGCTTCACCGATGCGGTGGGACGCGTGACCGCGGCCGTCGACCGCGAGCGCATGGCGGTCGCAAAGGCGCTCGGCGTCCCCGCCGCTCCATTCCTCGACATCTTCCATGCGGCCGGCCTCACCACCACCGCGGCCAGAGACAGCGGCGACATCTCGCGCGCCTGCCGGGAGAGCGAGCCGAACCGGACCATCAAGGCACCCTCCTCGCTGGACCACCGCTACATGCACGAGGACGTCGGCTATGGCCTGGTCCCGATCGCGGCGCTCGGCCGCCTCGCCGGCGTTGCTACCCCGACGATCGACGCGCTGGTGCGGATTGCCAGTCTCGCCGCCGGCATCGATTATGCACGCGAGGGGCTCACGCTCGAGCGGCTCGGCATCGCCGGCATGTCGGTCGCCGAGCTCAAGGACTTCGTCGAGCGCGGCGACTAAAAGGGACAGCGATGGAGCACGACGTTCTGCGCAAGCTGCGGTCGGCGATGCAGGGTGCCGGATGCGACGCGCTGGTGGCGTTCTCCCAGGACAACGTCACCTACACCGCGGGCTTCCTGGTGCCGAGCCATGCCAGCAACCGCTTCCGGCGCACCATCACGGTCATCGCCGGCGACGCGTTCGCCGCCCAGGTCGTCGTCAACGTCGAGGAGGTCCTGGCCCGGCAGCGCTCGCGCTTCGCGGACATCCGCCCCTACAACCAGTTCACCGAGGATCCGGCCGACGTGCTGGCCGATGCACTGATCGAGGCAGGAGCTGCCTCCGGGCGGATTGCCATCGAGCTCGACTACATGCCGGCACAGGATTACATCCGGCTGGCGCAGCGGCTGCCGGGGGCCGCGTTCGTGCCTTGCCGCGAGCTCTATTTCAACGCGCGCATGATCAAGACCGAGGCCGAGATTGCCGTGCTGACCGAGGTCGGACAGCTCACCGACCGGGTGATAGGCGAGGTGCTGCGCGAGATTCGCCCGGGCATGACCGAGAAGGCGGTCGCGCAGGTGATCGGCAACAGGATGCTCGAGGGCGGCTGCGAGGGGCTCAAGTGCCAAGTCGGCTCCGGCGTGCGCAGCGGAATCACCAATTGCACACCGACCGGGAAGCCGATCGAAAGAAACGACGTGGTCCGGATCGAGATCCTTGGCGAGATGCAGCAGTACCGCTCCAATGTCACCCGCACCGCGGTCATGGGCCAGCCGACCGCCGAGCAGCGCGAGATCTGGAAAGCCATGATCGGGGCCCGCGAAACCTGCAAGAGCATGCTCAAGCCGGGCACCGCGGTCGCCGACCTCTATCGTGCCTATGTCAGCGGCATGCGCGCGGCCGGCATCGAGCCGACCCTGAAGTTTCTCGGCCACGGCATCGGGCAGACCGTCCACGAGGAGCCCTACATCACCGACAGCCGCAGCGTCGTGCTGGAGCCCAACATCACCTGCACGATGGAGCCGCTCTACATGATCCCGGGTCGAATGGGATTCCACGTTGAGGACATGTACCGCATCACTCCGAACGGCTTCGAGGCGATCACCGGGACGATCACGCCCAACGATGAGCTGATCCGGATCGGCTGAATGGCCATGACAGTGCACGTGGGCGTGAGCTTCGACGGGTTCGCCTCGACCCGAGAGGCGATTGCGCTCGCTCGGCACGCGGTCGCGGCGGGAGCCGGCAGCCTCTGGGTGGCCGAGCATCTGGGCTATCGCGAAGCGATAGCCACCTGCATGGCCTTCGCCCTCGAGGCCCCCGGGCCCAGGCTCGTGCCCACGGCGGTGAGCCCGTATCTGTGGCACCCCACCCCGACCGCGATGGCGCTCGCGACCCTCGACGAGGTTGCACCGGGCTGCGCGGCGGTCGCGATCGGCACCGGCAATCCGCTGTTCCTGCAGGAGTCCGGCCGCGCCGTCGACAAGCCGGTGCGCGCGACGCGGGAGTTCGTCGAAGCACTGCGCGCCTTGTGGAGCGGGGAGGCGGTGCACGTGACCGGGGACTTCGTGAAGCTTGCCGGCGCCCGGCTGGCGTTCAAGCCGAGCGCGCCGATCCCCGTCTACATCGCCGCAATCGGGCCCGACATGCTGCGGCTTGCGGGCCGCATCGGCGACGGCGTGGTCCTTTCGGCGGGACTGTCGACCGACACGGTCCGGCAATCGATCGCGCTCTGCGCCGAAGGCGCCACCAGGGAGGGGCGCGACTTCCGCCGGTTCCGGCGCGCCGCCTATCTCTTCTTCGGTGTATCCGAAAGGGCGAAGGAAGCGGTGGACGCGGTCCGGCAGAAGCTCGCCTTCGTCATGCGCAACAAGTTTCTCGGCGGCAACGTCAGGGCCTCGGGAATTCCGGTCGACCAGGAGGCCATCATCGCCGCGATCGCCCGGCGCGACATCGACGGAGCGGCGAGGCTCGTTCCGGACGAGGCGGTCGAGGCATTCGCGATTGCCGGCACACCGCAACACTGCAGCAAGCGGCTGCAGGACTTCGTCGACGCCGGCCTCGACGAGCCGGTCCTCGGGCTTCTCGGCAACGCCGAGAGCTGCCTGCTGGCGCTCGAGGTGACGCGAAAGTTCGTGAACGCCCAGGGGTAGGGTGGGCAAAATCGCCTGCGCAACGCCGCCGGCGTGCGCACGGATGTGAGCAATTTTGCCCAGCATGATGGTGGGCAACGGCGGACCGGGAATTGGAGAGGTAGTGAAATCGCGTGACGCACCGTTGCCCACCCTACGGAGTGCCGCTCCGACAAGCTTGCCTTTTGCCGGGCCGGTAACTCCAATAAGCTCGGGCGGAGTGAAAGCACAGGGAGACGAGAGATGAACCGCAGGAAAGTTCTGGCCACAGCTGCGATCGGCCTTGCAGGCGCCCTGACGACCTTCACTTTGTCCGGGGCGCAGGCGCAGGCGTTTCCCTCCGAGCCGATCACCCTGATCGTCGCCTGGCCGGCCGGAGGCGGAAGCGACATCAGCATGCGGCTTCTGGCGGACGCGCTGAGCAGGAAGATCAATGTCCCGGTGGTGGTGCTCAACAAGCCGGGCGCCGGCGGCGCGATCGGCCATCGCGAGATCGCAAGCGCCAAGCCCGACGGCTACACCATCGGCATGTTCAGCTCCGGCGGCATCGCGCTCCCCTATCTCAACGCGCAGGCGAACACGTATGACGAGCTGCAGCCGATCGCCTTCTACGGCGAGGACCCCAATGCGCTGGAGGTGAGCAACGCGAGCGGCATCGGCTCGCTCAAGGAGTACGTCGAGCGCGCCCGCGCCAATCCCGGCAAGATCAAGAACGGCAACGACCAGCCGGGCGGGTCCTCCTACATCGCCGTCGCGCTGTACGAGAAGATGCTCAACATGAAGGTCACCCGCGTCTCCTATGCCGGGTTCGGCCCGACCGTGATCGGGCTCATGGCCGGCGAGGTGGATTCGGCGACCGTGCCGATCCCGGACACCATCGAGCAGCACAAGGCGGGCAAGCTGAAGATCCTCGGCGTGTCGGCGACCGAGCGCCACTTCATGGCGCCGGAAATCCCGACCTTCCGCGAGCAGGGCTACGACGTGGTGGTGGGATCGTGGCGGTGCATCGTCGCCCCCAAGGGCATCCCCGCGGACCGGCTGCGGTTCCTGGAGACCAGCATCCTGGCGGCGCTGCAGGACCCCGAGTTCCAGGCGAAGGCGAGGCAGGCGGGCTTCGTCGTCCAGCCGGGCGATGCGAAGGCGACCTATGCGCGCTGGCAGAAGGACGATGTCCAGCTCTATCCGGTCCTGCTGGACGCGGGCCTGGTGAAGGCGCGGCACAAGTAGCGCGCTCGAGGATCTCGCGCTCGGCCGGCACGCCAACCCGAAGAGGGGCCGCACATCGAGGCATGACTTCCAGCGAGCGGACGGGCCGCATCCTCACCGGCAAGAGCTTTCTGGCCGGCACGCTGTACATGGCCTTCGGCCTGGCCGGCCTGTGGCTCGGGCGCGATCTCGAGACCGGCACGGCGAGCGCGATGGGGGCCGGCTATTTTCCGCGCCTCGTCTGCATGCTGCTCGTCGTGCTCGGTGCGGCGCTCGCAGCAATCGCCCTGCTCGATCCCGGAGAGGCACCGGAACGCGGGAGATGGCGGCCGCTCGTCTTCGTCACCCTGTCGTCCCTTTCCTTCGCGCTGCTGCTGCGGCCGCTCGGGCTCGTCCTCACGCTGCTCGTCAGCACCGTGCTCGCGCGTCTTGCCGGCGGCAATCTTCGTCCGCTGGCGCTGATGATGCTCTGCCTCCTCCTGATCGTCGCCAATGTGGGCATCTTCGTCATCGCGCTCAGAATTCAGATCCCGCTCTGGCCCGCGGCGCTGTGAGATGCCCGACGTCCTCTCCAACATAGCGATGGGCTTCGGCGTCGCCCTCGGCTGGCAGAACATCGGCCTGTGCTTCTTCGGCTGCCTGATCGGAACCGCGATCGGGGTTCTGCCGGGGATCGGCCCGCTCACCACCATGGCGATGGTGCTTCCGGTCACCTTCTGGATCTCGCCGGTCGGGGCGCTGATCATGCTGGCGGGCATCTTCTACGGCGCGCAATACGGCGGCTCGACGACCGCCATCCTCGTGAAGATACCCGGCGAGACATCCTCGGTGATCACCATCCTCGACGGCCATGCCATGGCGCAACAGGGCCGTGCCGGTCCCGCGCTGGCGATCGCGGCGCTCGGCTCGCTGTTCGCCGGATCGGTGGTGACGCTGCTGATCGCCGTCGGCGGACCGCCGCTCGCCAAGGTCGCCTTGCTGTTCCAGTCGGCGGACTACGTCTCGGTCATGCTGCTCGGGCTCGTCTCGGCGGTCGTGCTGGCGCACGGCTCGGTCCTCAAGGCGATCGGCATGATCGTGCTCGGCGTCCTGCTCGGGCTCGTCGGCACCGACGTCTCGACCGGCGAGTACCGGATGACCATGGGGCTCGACGTGCTGTTCGACGGAATCGGCTTCGTTCCCCTGTCGATGGGCCTGTTCGGGCTGGCCGAGATCATGGTCAACCTGGAAAGCGCGGGAACCGGCGACATGCTCGCCGGGAAGGTGACGGGCCTCTGGCCGAGCCTGGCGGATCTCAGGCAGTCCCTGCCCGCCATGATCCGCGGGACCGCGGTCGGCGCCGCCTTCGGAATTCTGCCCGGCGGCGGCCCGACCATTGCCGCGTTCTCCGCCTACAGCCTGGAGAAGAAGGTCTCGCGCACGCCCGAGCGATTCGGCCGCGGCGCCATCGAAGGCGTGGCCGCCCCGGAATCAGCCAACAACGCCGCCGCGCAGGCCTGCTTCATCCCGATGCTCAGCCTCGGCATCCCGCCCAATGCGCTGATGGCGCTGATGATCGGCGCCATGATGGTCCACGGCATCACACCCGGGCCGGAGATCATCAACAAGCAGCCGGAGCTGTTCTGGGGCCTGATCGCGAGCATGTGGCTCGGCAACCTCATGCTGGTCGTCCTCAATCTGCCGCTGATCGGCATCTGGGTGCGGCTCCTGCAGGTGCCCTACAGCTATCTCTTCCCCAGCATCGTCGTCTTGTGCTGCATCGGCTCCTACACGCTGAGCTCCAGCACCGGCGATGTGCTCGTGATGACCATGTTCGGCGTCATCGGCTACGCCTTCCGCAAGCTCGATTGCGAGCCGGCTCCCCTGCTGCTGGGCCTGGTGCTCGGTCCGATGCTGGAGGAGAACTTCCGCCGCGCGATGGTCCTGTCCGACGGCGACTGGTCGGTGTTCGTCCGCCGCCCCATCAGCCTCGGCTTCCTGGTGCTGGCGGCGGCACTGCTGCTGACCGTGACCGTGCCGGGCATTCGTCGCGGCCGCGAGGAGGCCTTTCTGGAATGAGGCGCGTCGGCATATTCTTCGACGGCTTCTCCTCGACGGCGGAGATGCTCGAGGTCTGCCGCGCGGCCGAGCTCGCCGGAGCGTCGAGCCTCTGGTTCGCCCAGCACATGGGCTACCGCGAGGCCATGGTCTGGGCGACGGCGGCGGCCAGCGTGACGCATCGGGCGGCGCTGGTGCCCACCGCCATCAGCCCTTATCTGTGGCCGCCGCTGCCGGTCGCGATGGCGATATCGACGCTGGGCGAGCTCGCCCCGGGTCGCGTGGTCCTCAACGTCTCGGTCGGCAACATCCTCAACCTCGCCGAATCCGGCGTCGAGCCGCGGAAGCCGATCCGGATCATGCGCGAATACGTCGAGACGCTGCGCGCGCTGTGGACCGGCAAGCCGGTCTGCCGGGACGGCGAGCTGCACAGGCTGCGCGGCGCCAGGATGGCGTTCGACCAAGGGCGGGGTCACCCGATCTATGTCTCCTCGACGGGCCCGCGGATGCTCGAGCTCGCGGGCGAGGTCGCCGACGGCGTGCTGCTGTCGGCCGGCCTCACCCTCGCCTCCACCAGACGCTGCCTCGAGCTTGCGCAGGCGGGCCTGCGCGCGAGCGGCAGGGAGGCAGCGGCGCTGCGTCGGTGCTCGTTCATCAGCTTCGGCGTCTCGCCCGACGGAAGCGCCGCCAAGAGCGCGATGCTGCGCAAGCTCGCCTTCCTGTTCCGCAGCCGGGGACACGCCGGCAACATCGCCTCGTCGGGGCTCGACATCGATCACCAGGCGATCATTGCCGCGCATGCGCGGCACGATTTCGACGCCGCGGTCAGCCTCTTGCCGACCGAGGCAGCCGACGCCTTCGCCGTTGCCGGAACCCCTGCGCAGTGCCGCTCGCGGCTCGATGCGTACCTGGCCGCCGGGCTCGACGAGCCGGTGATCGAGGTCACCGGAAGCGTCGAGGAGCGCAAGCTCGCGCTCGAGGTCGTCCGCGACATTGCACGCGGCCAGGATGACGGCAGCTCGGCGCGCAATTCAGCCATGGAGGAGTAGGCGCATGGTCTCGTTTCTGGCTCGCATAGCTCTCGCCGGCCTGCTGCTCGGCGCCGCTGCGCCGGTCGGCCTGGCCCAGGTGCCCACGGTCCGGCTGACCCTCGACTTTGCCATCCAGGGCCAGCAGTCGCCGTTCGTGCTGGCGGCCGAAGGCGGCTATTTCGCCCGCGCCGGCGTGAACGTGCAGATCGACCGCGGCTACGGCTCCGCCGACGCCATCACCAAGGTCGCGGGCGGCGCCTACGACATGGCCTTCGCCGACCTCGGCGCGCTGATCCAGTTCGACGCCAGGCAGGCCGGTGCCCAGGTCGTGAGCGTGTTCCAGGTCTACGACGCCGCACCCATGGTGATCCTGTCGCTCAGGAAATCGAGCATCGCCGCCCCCGGCGACCTCGCCGGCAAGCGCGTCGCCTCCCCGCCCGCCGCCTCGAGCCGGGTGATGTTCCCGCTTTTCGCCGCGGCCAACGGTCTCGATCCGGCCTCGATCCACTGGATCGACGTCACGCCGCAGCTGCGGGAGACGCTGCTGGTGCAGGGACAGGCCGATGCCACGACCGCACTGATCACCGACCTCGCCGGCCTCGAGCGGCTGGGCATCCGCGAGAGCGACCTCAACATCATGCGCTTCAGCGATTTCGGCGTCGCGCTCTACGGCCATTGCATCCTGACCACGCCCGATTTCGCCGCCCGCAATCCGGAGGCCGTCAGGAGGGTGGTCAAGGGCTTTGCCGAGGCGTTGAAGGCGGCAATCGCCGATCCGAATCTGTCGATCGCGGCGATCAAGAAGCGCGATCCGCTGGTGGACGAGAAGGTCGAGCGCAACCGGCTCGAGCTCGTGCTCAGGGATGCGATTCTCACCGAGCGGGTCAGACGCGAGGGGCTGGGCGCGGTGGAACCGAAGCGGATGCGCAACACCATCGAGATGGTGACGCGGACCTTCAATCTGCCGGTGCTCGATGCCGGCGCGGTCTATCGCGCGGACCTGCTGCCGCCGCGCGCCGAGCTGCAGCTGCGGTGAGCGCGGGCGCGGCGTCGAGCCTGTTATCGCAGGGCTTGTCCCGGCGATCCCGATTCAGAATCGAGATGGCCGGCACGAGGCCGGCCATGACTGCGGAAGCGTCTTTGGCTGTCATCGCCTCACCTCCCAGCGGCGGCTATTCGACGATCAGCAGCCGGTCGGTGTCGAGGTAATCGGACAGCAGCTCGCAGCCGCCGGGCGTGACCAGCACCATGTCCTTGTTCTGCATGCCGAAGCCGAAGCCGGTCTGGTAGATCAACGGCTCGATGCCGAGCACCATGCCGGCCTCGAGCGCCCGATCCTCGGTCGGCCCGAGATAGGGATCCTCGTGCAGATGCAGGCCGATGCCGTGGCCGATGAACGAGATCGGCGGGAGCGCGAGCTCGCCGACCTTGCCGAGATAGAGCTCGTAGATCGCGCGGGTCGACGCCCCGGGCTTGATCGCGCCGAGCAGCAGGTGCTTGCAGGCGGTGAGGTTTGCCCAGATCCGCTCGGCCTGCGGCGGCGGTGCGCCGACCGCGGCCGTGCGGCAAACTCCGGCATGATAGCCGTCGATCATCGGGAAGATCTCGAGGCGGCAGATGTCGCCGCGCTGGAGACGGCGATCGGTCGGCCCGACATTGGGAAAGACGCTGCGCTCGCCGGTCGCGACGATCATCAGCTTGAAGTATTCGGCGCCGCCTTCATAGACGCCTCGCGTGAGGGCTGCGGCAAGGTCCATCTCACTCGATCCCGCCGCGGCCGAGCGGTAGGCTTCGGTGATCGCCCGGTCGGCGATGCGCGAGAGCCGCCGCAGCGTCTCGATCTCCGCGGGCGTCTTGATCTCGCGCAGCCGCGCCAGCATGGCCTGCGCCGGCACAAAGCGCGCGCCCGGCAGAAGCTCGCGCAGGCGCGCGAGATCCCCGGCGGGAACGTAATCCATCTCCATCCCGACGCGCGCATCCGAGAGTCCGTGCCTGCGCAGCAGCTCGGCCAGCACATCCATGGCGTCGAACCTGAACTCGCGCCAGACCGCGATCTCCAGCCCCGGCGGCGACCTCGCGCGGATAGTGCTCGCCTCCATGTCGACGACGGCGAGCGCGGCTTCGGCATCCGCGGTGACCAGCGCGATCGCGTGCCGCCAGCGCATCAGCGGCTGGGTCGGCGAGAGGAAGCCCGTGACATAGGCGAAATTCTCAGGCGACATCGAGACCACCGCGTCGAGCGCGGCCTCTTTCATCGCGCGCGCCTGCCGCGCGATCACCTCCTGCCGCATGTCCCCTGCCCTTTGTCGCCGACGCTGTAGCGCCTGATCTTCTCCTCGTCGGCGGCAATCCCCATGCCGGGGCCGTCCGGCAGCTCGATTGCGCCGTCCACCAGCCGCATCGGCGCGGCGATCAGATCGTCCTTGTAATAGATGCCGGCCAGCTGCCCCGACTGCGCCTCTGCCGGCGTCGACACCGGGACGACGCAGGAAAGCACCACCGCCGGCGCCGCCGCCGCGAGCTGGAGATTGGCGAGATTGCCGATGCCGGTCTCGACCGAGCCGTTGACATTGCAGACGAGGCCGGCCGCGCGCGCCACGGCGGCAACCTCCATCGCCCGGAAGAGCCCGCCCGGCTTGGTGGTGTAGATCGAGACGATCTGCGCCGCCCGGCGCTCGATGATCTCGATCACGTCGTGGGCATTCCATGCGCTCTCGTCGGCCATCACCGGCGCATCGAT
The DNA here is from genome assembly GCA_036406655.1 of Xanthobacteraceae bacterium. Taxonomy (GTDB): domain Bacteria; phylum Pseudomonadota; class Alphaproteobacteria; order Rhizobiales; family Xanthobacteraceae; genus VAZQ01. The sequence continues at coordinate 12,769 of DASXAP010000100.1, forward strand.
GGCGCGGGCCACCTCGGCGAGCCGGGCGATGCCCGCCACCGGCTGCTCGAAATAGGAAAGCTCGTAGCGCTCCATCCGCCGAAAGGTCCGGATGGCCTCGCCGGGCGTGCGGTAGCCCTCATTGGCATCGACGCAGAGCGCGACCCCGGGGCCGACGGTCTCGCGTATGCGCCGGACCATCTCGACATCGCGGTCGGAATCGACGCCGACCTTGATCTTGACGGTGCGGATGCCTTCCCTTGTCACCTGCGCGACTTCGCGCTCGGCCTCGTCGGCGGCGATCAGCCCGATGGAATGGGTTACCGGAATGAGCCGGCGCACCGCGCCGCCGAGCAGCCGGTGCACCGGCAGCCCGCATTGGCGCCCGGCCAGATCACAGGCGGCCATCTCCACCGACGCCTTGGCGTAGGGATAGCCCTTGATGCTGCGATCCATCCGCGCGTGCACTTCGCCGATCTCGCCCGGCATGCAGCCGATCAGCGCCGGGCCAAGATGCCGCGCCACGACCTCCATCACGATCCCGGGGCTCTCGCCGAAGTAGCGGTCGAACTCGCCGCCCCAGTCCTTCAGCACTGGCGCCTCGCCCCAGCCCGCCGCGCCCGCGGCATCGATCATCTGCACCAGGACGTAGCCGCCGATCGGCTCGGTCAGGCCGGTCCACTTGTGCTCGCGCCGCGTCGGGAGGGCAACGTGATGGAGCGCGATCGCCGCGATCGGGGCATCCGACATCCGCGAGAGCCGTTCTCCGATGAGGAACGGCGGACCGTATCGGCAGGGAATGCGGTTGGCAAACCGCGCGGTCGGATGCGGCCCCGCGGGTTTCGCTCCTGCGCCGCCCGGGCTACGGTTCGGCTGGAACGGGTTTGCCGTGCGGATCATCGCGCTCGAGGAGCATTTCATCCTGCCGCGGGAGGAAGCGAACCTTCCTCCGGGCGCGCATCGCGGCAATGACCGCGAGAAGCTGCTCGGGTTCGACGTCGTGGCCGAGCTGCTCGATGTCGGAAGCAGCCGGCTCGCCGCCATGGACGCGGCCGGCATCGACGTGCAGGTCCTCTCGCACAACCAGCCGGGCTGCCAGGCGCTCGAGGCCGAGGCGGCAGTCCCGGCGGCGCGGGAGGTGAACGATTTCCTGCACGAGGCCGTCAGGGCGCACCCCGACCGTTTTGCCGGGCTTGCGGCGCTGCCGACGGCCGCTCCCGCCGCCGCCGCCCGCGAGCTCGAGCGCGCGGTGACCGGGCTCGGCTTGCGGGGTGCGGTGATCAACGGCCATACGCGGGGGAGCTTTCTCGACGAGAAGCGATACTGGGGCATCTTCGAATGCGCGCAGGCGCTCGGCGTGCCGATTTACCTGCATCCCAGCCGGCCGCATCCGGCCGTCATGCAGGCCTATTTCGCAGGCTACGAGGAGCTTGCGCTCGGCGCATGGGGCTTCGGCATCGACACCGGCGCGCATTTTCTCCGTCTCGTCTTCGCCGGCGTGTTCGATGCCTTTCCGCGCCTGACCTTCATCCTCGGCCATCTCGGCGAGGGCCTGCCGTTCATGCTCCACCGCATCGACGACCAGACGAGGCTCGCGGCGGGACGCCGGGGCCTAAAGCGCTCGCCGGCGCAATATCTGCGGGAGAACCTGGTGGTGACCTGCAGCGGCAACTTCTCCGACGCTGCCTTCCGCTGCGCGGCCGCCGCACTCGGCATCGACAACGTGCTGTTCTCGGTCGACTGGCCCTACGAATCGAACCGGGCGGCCGTCGACTTCCTCGGCCGCCAGGCGCTAGCCCCGCACGAGCTCGAGAAGGTCGCCCATCGCAACGCCGAGCGCGTGCTGCGGCTGTGATCCCGGCGATGGCGGCCTATGGCGGGGGCTGCGGCTCCGGCACCGCCTCCCGCAGCGGCAGGTCGGCTTCCTCCCAGCCATCGGTGCCCTCCGGGTACCAGACGACGTTGGCATATCCCATGGCGATGATCCGCTTGCCGGCATTCCAGGACATCCAGCAATCGCGCAGGCAATAGACGACGACCGCCCTGGTGCGGTCGCCCCCGGTCAGGCGCGCGAGATTGGCGCGCAGGTAATTCTCGGTGACCGGCGCGAGCGCCCCGTAACCTGTGTCGGGCAGCCAGGTGCTGCCGGGAATGTTCCGCCGCGGCTTTTCCCGCCAGATCGTGCCCGGCGGCAGGTTCTGCGGACGCGGCGGATGCGGCAGCACGTCGATGAACACGGCGCTCCCCGCTCTCCAGAGCTGCTCCGCCTCGGCGGTGCTGACGACCCGCGCGCCGCTGAGCGTGGCGGGCGTCGGCGCCCGATAATCGTCGGTCCGATAACCCCGGGGCTCGGAAACCTCCTGGGCATGGCCGCAGGGTGCCGCTGACAGGAAGATCACGAGAAGCCAGCCGGACAGGCGGGCGGTTGCAGCCGTCATGGCTTCTTATTCACACCATATTGCCGCATTGTGGAAGCCGCCGTGGGCGGGCGGCCCGGAGACCTCGATGCGCCTTCAGTCG
>DASXAP010000101.1:0-4707 GCA_036406655.1 Xanthobacteraceae bacterium
CTGACTGTCATCGCCGGGCTTGTCCAGGCTTGTCCCGGCGATCCCGAATCCGAATCGGGATGGCCGGCACAAGGCCGGCCATGCCTGCGCACGCACCGGCTCCGCAATTGTGCCGCAATCACGTCAACTTACCGGCACAGAGAGCGTATTCACAAAACAGCGGCACTGTTTCAGCGGACGTTCGACGATCGGTCAGAAAGCGTGTTCCGGTACGAGTACAGCCGAGCGTGCATGAGAACCGGCGTATTCACTCTTCTCGCCTGCTGCCTCGCGAGCTCTGCAGCGTGGTCGATCGAGTGCCAGGACAGGCCCGGCCCGCCGAGCACCGGCTGGTGGGCGTGGCGAGAGATTGAAAGCCGCAAGTGCTGGTTCATCAAGACCGGCGCGATGCCGCCGAAATCGGAGCTTCACTGGCCGGCAAGAGAGCAAGGCGAGGTGCGGCCGCCGGAACCGGCGTCCCCGCTTGCGGCCGGCGGCGAAACGCCGACCCCGTCCTCGCCTCGCGAGGAGAAACCGCCGATCGAAACGAGCGTGCTGGGTCGGTTCACGACGACGCGCGCGAAGCCGGTCAGCGGACCTGCGCCCAGGCTCCTGGGCGGCCGGGTCGACTTGATGGACAGCACGCCCTTGTCGAGCATCCACGTGCTCGAGGGGCGTCGAGGCAAGCCCGCAAGCGCCGACAGCTTCGATGCGCGGTTCACGGGCTCGGATGCTCGTCGGCCCTAGCCTGCAGGTCAGAGCAATCGCCGGGCCGTCTCAGGCGGCAAGGAACCGCTGCACCGCGCTCGCCACCGCGGCGGGCTGCTCGAGATGCGAAAGGTGCCCGGCATCATCGATCAGCTGCACCTGGGCTCGGGCGATACGCCTCGCGAACTCCTGGGCATAAGCAGGCACGATGATCCGGTCCGCCTTGCCCCAGACGACCAGGGTCGGCGCGGCAATACGATGAATGCGGTGCTTGAGGCCGCGGTCGGGTATCGGCCAGACGAATTTTCCCGTGCAAGCCTGCGCCCAGACGAATTGCGCGAGCGCATCGATGCGCGCGCGAGGATCGTCGGGAACGGCGAAGAAGGTGCCGGCGGCGTCGCCTTGCGGATCCGCGAACAGCGACGCCCTGCGCTCGCGCTCGCTGAGGATCATCCAGTTCTTCACCGGAAGGTCGTCACGCCACAGCCCGACGGGATCGATCAGGACGAGCTTGCGCACCGAGCGCGGCGTCGCCGCAGCGAGCTCGGCGGCAACCAGCCCGCCGAAGGAATCGCCGACCAGCGTGGCCACGTCGAGCTTCAGCCGGTCGAGCAATTCGCCGTAGAAGACGATGAGATCGAGCCAGCTGTCGAGGAGATGCACGGCTTGCGGATCGCCCGGCGTGGTGCCGGGATGCCGCGGGACATAGACCGTGCAGCTTTCGGCGAGGCGAGCGAGAAAAGGACGCTCGGGAGCGAGGCCCCATGGGCCGTGCAGGTAGACGAGCGGCGGACCGTCGCCGAGGATTTCCACGTCGGTCTCGACGCGGTCCTGCCACAGGATGAGCCGCCGCACCTCCTGCGAAGCCATGCTGCTTCTCCGGTCAGGATGCCGCGGCCATGCTCGCGAGCTTCCGGCGCGAGCGCAGGCGCTCGGGCCACCAGCGGTCCTCGTAATCGTCCCACAGGTTGCGGATATGCGGCAGAACCTCGCGAGCGAACAGGTTGATGTTCTGCCTGCACAGATCGGTCGGCATCGAGCCGAAATGCAACAATGCGAGCAGATGGCCGACGCGGAGCCGTTTCATCCCTTCGATCAGCTGCTCGCGCACCGTTCCCGGGCTGCCGACGATCACGAAGCCGTTGTCGTAGAAGTCGCGCGCCTGCATCTGGCGCAGGTTGAAGCCGCCGCGCGGATTGTCGGTCAGCGCCTGCACCAGTGCCGGATATTCCAGGCAGCCCGGAATTTGCTGATACCAGGCCGGCGTGTGGAGCAGCTTCCGGAAGAAATACTCCGCATGCGGCGCGTACAGCTGCTCGGCCTCAGAGTCGGTCTCCGCCACGCCGATGAGCTGGAGAAAGCTATATCGATACGGGTTGTCGTCGCGGTGATGCCTGGCTGCCAGCTCCCAGTAGCGATCGGCCGTGTACGTCGCGTTCCTGGCGCCGTGATAGCTCAGATGGCAGAAGCAATAATCGTGGCGGATGACGTATTCGGCGGTCGAGGAGATGCCGGAGCCGGGGATCCAGATCGGCGGATGCGGCTGCTGGATCGGCCGCGGCCAGAGGTTCACCATGCCGAGCTGGTAGTGCCGGCCGTTCCAGGCGAAGATCTCCTTCGCCGACCAGGCCTTGAGGACGAGGCTCAGCGCCTCGCGATAGCGTTCGCGCTGCTCGACCGGCACCACGCCGTTGGAGATGGTGGCGTCCGCCGGCAGGCCGGTCGGGAATCCGGCGATCAGGCGGCCTCCGCTGATGCAGTCGAGCATCGCGTATTCCTCGGCGATGCGGGTCGGCGGCGTGGTCGAGGGAAGTGTCGAGCCGAGCTGGATGATGGCGACGTCCCGGCCGTTGGTCTGCCGCGCCAGGACCGAGCCCATCAGGCTCGGATTTGCCATGAAGCCATAGGCGTTCTGATGATGCTGGTTGGTGCAGACGCCGTGAAAGCCGGCCTCGGCCGCATGAATGAGCTCGTCGAGCGTGTCGTTGTAGTATTGCCCGACCTTATCGGCGTCGGCGACATCGAACCACAGCGGATCGACATAGGCAGTCGCATACCGCTCTTCGAAATCCGCCGGCAGGTCGCGGTACGGCATCAGGTGGAACATGCACACTTTCATGACTCTGCTCCGGTGCCGACCGTCTCGTCGATGCTACGTTTCCCCCCATCGCAACTCAATACAGCTGCGACCGCCGCGAGCGAATCTCCTCTCTCCAGTCATTGCCGGCTTGTCCCGACGATCCCGCTCCAATCGCGGCTGCCGCGCCTCGGGAATCGCGATGGCCGGGACACGAGGCTCCGCGCCGCGCTGGCGCCGGCGGGCTGCCGCCGGATCGCTACGCGGTCGGCATCGTTTCGTTGAATGCGATGTCCAGTGCGCTGGTCGGCGTGAACTCGTACCAGCGGCCGACCAGCGATCCTTCCGCCCAGCTGACGATGTCGGCGTTCTCGTCTTCGCCGCCGGCGACGCCGTCGGCTCCGAACGATTGAAGCTCGTAATCCGCGTAAATGCCCGGCGATTTGTAATCGTAGGCGTGGCCCCACGGATCTTTCGCTGGCACCGGGCCGAGGCCGGCCAGGGCCGCCAGCCCGGGCTGAGTGCCGGGGTAGGCGCCGTTGTCGGTCTTGTATTTCTCCAGCAGCGCCATGATCGCCTGCATGTCGTCCCAAGCCTTGCGCTGCCGCGGAGTGAGCAGCGGCCGCACGCTCTGATCGGGATTGGCCATGGGCGTGTTGGGATAGTTGGTCTGCGCGAAGGCCTGCATTTCCTGGGCGATCGTCAGATACGGAGGGTTGACCGCCAGCCCGCCGAGGCTTCCGGTGTCCATGAACGACACGAAGTCCGTCTCGAATCCCGGGCGGATGGTCAGGATCACGCGCGCGCTTCCCGCCCGCAGGAAGGTGCGGTGCATGAAGTCGGGATGCTCGAGATATCTCTTCAGCTCCCAGCGCGAGGTATCCGACCAGAAATAAGGGTAGAGCAGATACAGCATGTTCTCCCACTCGATTGCGTGGTGGAGAAACTTGATGATCTCTCCCTCCGCCAGGACCTTCGACCAGATGGCGCTGGAAGCAATCGATTCGTTGCTCTTGTAAAGGTCGGCCGGCAGTCCGGGAGGCGTGAACGTGAAGCCGGGACCGAACAGCCAGCGCAGCACGTTCTTCATCACTTCTTCACGCTCGAGCTGGCGAAGGCTCAGAGGATCCTGCGCGCCGAGCTGCTCCTGCAGAGCTGTGAGCTGATCCTTGAGCATGGTGCGATTGAGCTCGTAACGAGCCTTCGCAGCATCATAAAGCTGGCTCCAGACGCGCATCTGCCACGCCTGGAAGGAGGCATTGGTCCATTCGAACCATACGTTGAGCTCGATCTCGTAGGCCTGAATGTGCTGCAGGGCGACCGCGAACGACACCTGACCGGTGTCGCCGAACCATGTGGAGAGGTCGGTGACGATGTGGAAGATGGTGTTGTCCTGGACCTCGTCATTGATCAGCCAGTCGCTCCAGTACGGAATCAGCGAGACGCCGACGATCTCGTAACCCTCCGGCACATCGACCTGATAGCTCGTCCATTGCCGATTCCCCGCGGCGTCCGTGTCGATCTGTGCGGTATACGAGCGCGTGAACTGCACGATTTCGTCGGGTGGGGTTTCGACGGCTGTGCCGAACTGCGCCGCCAACGCCATGAAATTGTCGCGGTTGATGTCGCCCGGCCCCAGCGGCTGGCCGTTCGCCTGCTCGAAGCGCGCCCATGGCAGCGTCGAGTCTGGCGCGTTGAACCCTTGCTGCAAGGCCGCGGCCAGCGCATTGATCTGAACGATCTTGTCGAGAACTTCCGAGCCGGGCTCGGGGATGGAGATGTCGTAGGTCAGCCGCACTCCGTAGCGGGACAGGTCGACGCGCCAGCGCCGCAGCAACTGGTAGTAGTCGACCCGCGTCGCGTGGTCGGCGAACGGGTTGGTGATGGTCCGCACGGCCTGGTCGACCGTGCCCGACGCCGATGCCACCTTGAAGCTGATCTTG
>DASXAP010000102.1:0-33266 GCA_036406655.1 Xanthobacteraceae bacterium
CCGCACATTCTCGCCCTCGGCATAGCCGGTGTCTTTAAGGCCTTGACGAAACGCGCGCAGACGGTCCGCGAACGCGTCAGGCGATCTGATCTCGAGATACCCGATCACCGGCAGCGCCGGCTGCTGCGCGTGCGCCGCGAGCGGCCAAGCAGCCGCGGTGCTGCCCAGCAGCGCGATGAACTCGCGCCGTTTCATTGCCCGATATCTCCCGTGCTTCCGACCGAAATGATAGCACATGACACCACAGCAGGAGGACGCTGCAGTGCGTAGTGTTGCCCCGGCTCATGTCCGGGTTGGCTCATTCTCGACCCTTGCCCAAGGTCGGGGGGGGTGGCCTATTTCCGCAGCTCCCCGTTTGCGACCAATTTTCCGGGCAGCGCCGCGAACGCAGTCGTCGTAAGGTCTCCACTTATTCGATGTGAATCATGCTGGCCGGTGGTGCCGGGGCAATCGTGGATCCGCCATGAGATTCTTCGTGCGCCAGTTGCAGCGCTTGCTGATCCTGGGCTTGGGCTTTTTGAGTGTCTGGCTGATCGTGTTCGTCTTCGAGCTTGTGGACCGCCGACTGCCATGGATTCTGGCTTTGACCCTCTCTTATGTCGTCGGTGCCTACGTTATCCTCCCGCGCGCAGTTCGGATGGGCCTCAAGATCCTTCAGCACAAACGTGTGCCAAGCTTCACAACGACAGGCGACGGATTGCCGGGCGATCCGGTTAATCTTGGGCTCATTGGTACACGCGAACAACTTCGAGCCGCCTTTGCAACTGTCGACTGGTCAGAAGCCGATCAACTCGGGCTGGCAAGCTCGTGGCGCATGGTTCGGGCATTCGTATTCAAATCACCATATCCTACCGCCCCATTCAGCACGCTTTATCTTTTCGGGCGCGGCCAAGACATCGGATTTCAGAAGGCAATCGATAGCAGCCCACGGAGGCGCCATCACGTTCGATTCTGGGCAATGAGTCTCGCCCGGATCGAGGACACGGTGGGAACGGCCAGCTTCTGGCTGAACACCGACCGGCCGGCGGCTGATGCACCGGTGCTCTGGGTCGGAGCCGGCACCAGAGATACCGGCTTGTCCTTCACCCGACTGACATTTCAGATCACCCACGCCACCGACGCGGACACGAACACCGAGCGGGACTACATCATAGGTGAGCTGACGAAAGGTCGAGTAATTGAGGGCGCGACATCCTATCGATCGGGCCAGCCAATGGAGCATGTCAACCGTTACATCACGGATGGAGAAGTGACGTTGGCGAATCTGGTGAATGCACGCTGACCTTGATGGTGCCCGACTCGCTCCTCGTAGCCGCCGACGAGAAGCGCCGCATTCCGCCCGCGCCGGCAGTGGCAAGCCCGATTTCGACAAGCTCCACCATCAGGCATTCCTCTACGGCTTCGACCTGCTGGTGCTAAATGGTGAGGCATCGCGACTACCCGCTTGAAAGGCGGAAGGCGAAGCTGTCGGGCACATTTTGCGGCGTGGAGCCTTGCGCCGGCCACCCCCTGCCTAGCTCTGGTTCATCGAACCTTGGGTGCACTCCACCAGTGGTGAGCCCAAGCTGGAATCCTTCCTTTGCCCCCGCACTTCAGCTGCACGCAGCCCAAAATTTGATCACCGGGCAACATCCAAACGGTCCTGCTCGACCAACACCGTCCACGGCGCTTACAAATGTACTCCGCTCCGGCTCAGCGCCGGAAGCGGTGAAGTACTCGTAGTGACTCCATACGGTGTATCGAGGCGATACACCGCACACATCGGCAGGTCCTCGCCTGAAGCTTCCGACCAAATTACCCCTCCGCGCAAATCCGCAGTAATCGGCAACACAACAACCGCAATCACGAGCGTAAGCAACGAGCAGATTCGATACATTTTGCCCTCTATTGTGGATTCCAATGAAGCCGCCGGCCACCTGTTCCGATGCGAAGCCGGCCGCGGTCCCGATCTGATGTCGGCCACCGTGCGGGCGCCGCTGCGGGTCGATTGAATCGATCCTTTCTCTTGGTTGCCTGTCAAGGCGGGATGTGCTCGGCGCCGGTTTGCCGATCCGCGTCATTATTGTTGCCCGGTACCAAAACACGCGCAAGACGTGGATGCGCGGGACGAGCCCGCGCATGCCGCGAATGCAAGTGAGCGGGATCCCGTCTAGATTGCGCAGCATGGACCTCTCCGACTTCATCGACCGCAACGCCGCCTTCTCCCCGGCGAAGCCGGCGATCCGCTGCGCGGGCGCGACGCTGACCTATGCCGAGCTCGCGCAGCGCATCGCCGCGGCCGCGCGCGCGCTGAAATCGCAGCTCGGCATCGGCCGCGGCGACCGGCTCGCCGTGCTCGCGGCCAATCACCCCGACCTGCTGGTGCTGCTCTACGCCTGCGCGCGGCTGGGTGCGATGCTCGTCCCGCTCAACTGGCGGCTGGCCGTGCCCGAGCAGATCTACATCCTCGGCGACGCCTCGGTGAAGGCGCTGGTGGTCGAGGAGAGTCTCGCCGCGGTCGTCGGCCCCTTGCGCGAGGCGCTCGCGCAGGTGCGCGTGGTCGGCCTCGACTTCGTGCCGGCCGGCGCGACCTCGCTCGCCGGCCTGCTGGGGGAGGCGAGCGGCGAGGATCGCATCCCCCACGTCGACATCTCGTTTCCCCTGCTCATCGTCTACACCTCCGGCACCACCGGCCGTCCCAAGGGCGCGGTGCTGCGCCAGGACGCGCTCGTCTGGAACGCGGTGATGAGCCAGCACATGCACGACATGACCGCGCAGGATCACGTGCTCACGCTGCTGCCGATGTTCCATGTCGGCGGGCTCAACATCCAGACCACCCCGGCGCTGCAGCTCGGCGCCAGCGTCACGCTGCAGCCGCGTTTTGCGCCGGGCCCGGCGCTCGAGGCGATCGAGCGCGAGCGGCCGAGCCTCACCGTGCTGGTGCCGGCGACGATGGAGGCGATGATCGCGCATCCGCGCTGGCCGGCGACCGCTCTCGACAGCCTGCGCGCGGTCACCACCGGCTCGACGCAGGTGCCGCAGCCCCTGGTCGACGCCTTCCACGCCCGCGGGGTGCCGGTGCTGCAGGTCTACGGCTCGACCGAGACCTGCCCGATCGCCGTCTACACGCGGCTTTCCGGCGACTGGCGCCGGCCGGGGACGACGGGGCTGCCCGGGCTCGCCTGCGAGGCGCGGCTCGTCGACGGCAGCGGCCGCGAGCCCCGCGCCGGGCAGCCCGGCGAGGTGCTGGTGCGCGGGCCCAACGTGTTCTTCGAGTACTGGGGCAACGCCCGGGCGACGGCCGAAGCGTTGCGCGAGGGCTGGTACCATACCGGCGACATCGGCACCCGCGATGCCGACGGCTATTTCTTCATCCACGAGCGCAAGAGCAACCTCATCATCTCCGGCGGCGAGAACATCTATCCGGCGGAGGTGGAGCGGGTGCTGCACGAGCACCCCTCGGTGGCGGAAGCAGCGGTGGTCGGCATGCCGGATGCGAGATGGCAGGAGGTGCCGGTCGCCTGCATCGTGCGGCGCGCCGCGCAGGCGGCGGGCGCCGCCGATCTCTCCGGCGCCGCAGCCGCCGTACCTGAGGAGGCAGCCGAGATCGAGCGGTTCTGTCTCGCGCAGCTCGCCCGCTACAAGGTGCCGCGCCGGTACGTGTTCCTCGACACTCTCCCGCGCAACGCGCTGGGCAAGGTGCAGCACTTCCGGCTGAAGGAGCTCATCGCGACGCACGCCCGGCAGAAAAGGTGAAGCCAGGGTAGATTTCGGTAGAGTGACCGAAACGCGCCCCAGGAACGGGCAGCGATGTTGACTTCATCCCGTGACTGCCTGAGATCGGCGCTCACCCGGTCCGAAACTCACCCGAACGCGTCCAGCAGCACGCCCTCGCGCACCACCTCGGTTCCGTCGATGCTGATCGTGGTGCGCATCACTGGAATGTCGAAGTGGCCGGCGGTGAAGCGGCCGGCGAACTCGTTGGCGCCGGTCGAGAACAGGAAATTGCCGGCGACCGCGCGCAGCTCGGTGCCGTTGGTGTCGCGCCGGTCGTACATCGCCAGCGCCTCGTAGCGCGCCTTGCGGTTCATGCCGAAGCCCACATGCGACACCGCATAGGCCTCGCGGTCGCCCCAGGCGGCGAGGTAGCCGCGCATCATCTCGGCGTCGGCGCCTTCGCCGTCGATGCCGGTGACGTAATCGGCCTCGAGCGTGAGCCGCAGCGGCGCTTCGAGATAGCGCTTGAAGGTGAGATTGATGTCGCCGCGGTCGATGACCAGCGTTCCGTTCACCGTCCCCGCTCTCGGGAAGCTGACCACGATGCCGCCCGGCCAGTGCGCCAGCGTTCCCGGGCGATCGGTCCAGCCCCAGACCCCGACGGTCGTGGCCCCGGAAACATCGATGTCGAGGTCGGTGCCGGCGGCAGAGTTCACCTGCATGCGCCTGCCGGCGCGGACGAGCTTCACCGCCGCCCGCACGCTCGTCTCAAGCGCAGCGTCGGGCGCCATGCGCTCGAGCGCTTCCGGATGCTCGTTGGAGATCACCAGGATGCGCGCCCCGGCCTTTAGGATGGCGGCGGTCTCCGGCGCATGCATCAGCCCTTCGAGGGTGCAGTCGACCACGAAGCCGGCCTGCCCCAGCGCGGTGACGACCGGGTGAAGCGCGCCAATCGCCTGGCTGGCGCCGGTCGAGCGCACCGGCACCGGGTGGGGGTTGCGCGGGGTCGGCACCACCACGTGGAACGGCCGCGCCCCGAGCCGCAGCAGCGCGAGCTCGGCGAGCCGCACATTGAGCTCGCGCGACTGGGTCTCGGAAAGGATCGCCGCGGTGTCGCCGCGCCTGACCGCGCAGCGCTCGAGCACCTCGCAGAACGCGTCGATCCATTTGCCTTCGATGCGGTCGGCCAGCATGCGGCGCTCGTCCGTCTCGGCGCAATCGCGAACGAGGATACGGGGGATCGCCGCGCCGGGGCAACGGCTCGCGGGCCGGCCGCCGGAGCCGGCGCGGCTATTCCGCGGTGGCGGCGAGCAAGCCCGCCATCATCACGAAGAGCGCAACCGCGGCCCATACCAGGTGCAGGTGGGCGGGAAAGAGCGACATGGTAAGCCTCGCTGACGTGCTCTCCCCCCTCTAAGCCAGGGAGCCTCGCCGCGCTGTGATCGCCGTCACACCCGGGCTCTTTCGCTCATCCGTCGCGCTTTACCGCAAAAGCCATCGCCTGCTCATGGCTTATCGAACCGTCCGATCTCGACTTCGATCGCAGCCAACATCGCGGGCAAACTCTCGTGCACGGTGCGCCAAACGTATTCTTCGGCGACGGTGTCATAGTTATGCCGGTACACATTGCCGACGCCCATGATCGCACGCCATGGCAATTCCGGATGCCGGTCGCGCAACTCGGCCGGAAGCCGCCGCGCAGCTTCGGAAATGATCTCGAGGGCGCGCGTCACCGCATAAAAGAAAAGCCGGTCGTCTCTGAACCTCTCAAATGAGAGGCCCGCGACGAAATCCTGCGCAAGCTTCCCGTTGTCACGGGTGTCGTATAACGCCAGGCGCGTTTGATCAGAAGGCATACACCGCCTCACGCTCGGCAGACGGCCGAACGAGGGGTTTAAGCCTGCTGCGATCAGCGACCTCCACGCGGACTGGGAACAGATCGGCGAGGTATTGCGTGATCGCAACATATTCGAATAAGCCAACCGGCGCATCGGGCGCGATCTCGATCAGGATATCGATATCACTGTCAGGCCGATTGTCGCCGCGCGCGCGTGAACCGAACAATGCGACGTGGCGCACGCCTTGCGCCCGCAAGACCGCTTCATTGTCCCGCAGCGTGGCAATGATCTCAGGTGTATCCATGGCCTCCCACTTAGCACAAGATGGCCGAAAGCGGGAGGATCGAGCCACTGCGATTAGCGAAATGGGGGAATGATTCAGTTTGCGGTGCAGAAAATCCTGAGCCGACGATGTCTCTTGTGGGTCACATTCAACATAGGCCGTCGAGCGCCCGTAGACGTCACTGACGTCGAACCGTAAGCGATCAATCGGCATCCCGCGCAAAGGTGCCGTGGGCGGCTATTCGGCCGCCTGATGCGCCCGCGCCTGCACGTCCATGTCGACGAGCTCGAGCGGCGAGGCGGTCTCCTCCAGCATGCCCCAGCTGCGCAGCCAGGCGTAGGTGCGCTGCATCTCCTCGACCGGGATCGGCGCGGGATCGCACACCACCAGGCGGCTTTCGCGGAGATCCTCGACCTTCAACGCGGCGATCTCGGGATCGCTCCTGGCGTGGTAGTCGATGAAATAATGGAGGTAGGTGCGCTTGTCGGCGTTGATGCGGCGCACCGCCTCGCGCACCGCCCGGTTGAAGGCGGCGTAGGTCTGCGCATCGACCCGCGCCGAGGCGACCTCGGTGCCGTGGAACAGGGCCGAGCAGACGATGCGGCAGCCCTTCTTCTCGGCGAGGGTGACGTGCGGCTCGGTCAAGGTGGTGGCGTCGATCTCACCCGTCATCAGCGCCGCCAGCCGGTAACGCGAGCCGTTCGGTGCGCTGCAGAGCCTGATCAGCTCGCGCGGCAGGAACCCTTCCAGCATGTGGAGCGCGATGTAATGGGTGCCGAAGTAGAACGGCACGCCGATCGTCTTGTCGGCGAGCTGCTGCGGGGTGTAGACGGGCGAGTCGCCGCGCACGACCAGCGCCGAATAGGCGACGATGGCGCGGCGGCCGATCTGGCGGCTTCCGGCGTCGGTCGCCTGCACCCGGCAATAGTTGCCCCATTCGCAGGCGTTGTACATGTCGGCCTCGCCCTGCTCGAAGAGCTTGCCGTGGCTGCTGAACGGGTCGACCCCCTTCGGGCTCGTGATGTCGGTACGGACCTTCTTCTCGACGCCCTTCTCGCGATCGGCCCATTCGACGGCCAGGCCCTCGCTCGCGAACAGCCCCTCGTCGTAGGCGACCAGCTCCGGAAGTCCCTGGAACGGCGCCGTCGTCTCCAGAACGAGCTTGCGCATGGCTTTGTCTCCCGGCCTCCTCGGCCAGCTTGCCCGGGTGCGGGGGGTCAGTTGACTATGTGACCGCCGGGCGGTCAAGAATTCCCAGCGCCGGGCGCACGATACGCGGGGTTCAGTAAATGTTTCGTCGGATCTCGTAGGGTGGGCAACGGCGCGTCACGCAATCTCTCCAGCGACCAACCGTCAGTGCGCCGTTGCCCACCGCGCCGCGGGCAAATGGTGGGCAAAATCGCCGCCACGGTTTCCCGTGCCGCGGCAACGGAAGGCGATTTTGCCCACCCTACCGAAGAAGAGGCGAGCTTGCGCCCCGGGCACGCAGGCGCTGCAGCTGCAGCTGGGCGAGAAACGGCACCAGCGGATGCGCGCCCATCCTCACGATCGACGGCAGGTCGAGCTTGATCAGCGCCTCGCGCTGCTCGGGCGGCAGCCCGTACCGGTCGGCGAACGCCGGCGCGTCGGCGAGGTATTGCGCGCGCAGATCGGGGTCGTGGGCGAGGGCGTGCAGCGCCGAGGTCAGCTCAACGAGCTCGGGCTTGATCGACGGATAGTGCGCGGCATGCTCTGTCTCGCCGTGGCCGCCGGTCCAGGCGAGGGAGGCATAGTTGTGGTGCCAGCTCGGGTCCATCGAGACGATATCGGGCTTGCGCTCGCCGAGCGCGCCGGCGGCGCAGGCCCAGCAGCGCAGCTCGATGTTGCCGGTGTCGTCGAGCTCGGCCTCGTCGTAGCCGATGAGCGACTTGAGCCGGCCGGCCTCCAGCATCGCCAGCGCCCGCCGGTCCCAGTCGATCTGCGGATCGGAGTAGCGGTCGGTGCCGGGGAAATGCGACATGCCGCCGCTTGCGAGCACCACGGTCCTGAGACCGAGCGTGGTGACGATGCGCGCGACCGCCTGCCCGAACGCGTAGCAGCGCTCCATGGTCGGCTGCGGCGGCAGATAGGCGTTGACGTAGACCGGCAGCACCGGATCGGCATGGCCGAGATGGGTCAGCGGGATGCCGATCGCGTAGTCGATCCTGGCGGTCGAGGTGAAGGCCGGGTCGAAGCCCTGCCGGTAGAGCTGGCGCACGATCTCGAACCCGATCCCGCTCGGGATGCTCCAGTGGAACCTGCGGCCGGCGAACTCGCCCGAGGCCTCGCCGCCCACATGCACGGTGAACGGCGGCGCCGCATGGTGGAAGAACTGCTCGGCATGATCGTTGGAGAAGATGATCCAGAGGTCGGGGGCGAGCGCCCGGAGCCGGTTGCCGATGTCGGCCGCGACCTCGCGCACGTGCTCGACATTCCGCCTGTCCTCCGTCTCTGGCATGGTGAAGAACTGCGGCGCATGCGGCAGCATGGCCCCGCCAATCACCGTCGACTGCATGTCGCTCTCCCTGACCGATCCGGTTGCCGGCGGCGCGCAGCGGCCGCATCGCTCGCGAAAAATATGCCGCAAGCCGCCGCCCAACAAGCTGGAGAACAGGCACGCTCCACCCGGACAGGCACGTTCCACCCGGACAGGCACGCTCGAGCGTTGGGAGAAGCGAGGCAGTGCCGTAGCGTTCCCTCCCCCGCTTAGCGCGTCGAAGACGCGCGTGAACGCGCTTATGCCGGGGGAGGGACAGGGTGGGGGCACGTGCCCGAGCAATCCGAAAGCTCGCCCCCTCCCCAGCCCTCCCCCGCAAGCGGGGGAGGGAGCAGGTCCCGTGCGGCGCAGCCATGCAGCCCGGATCGATACATGCGTGCGAGGCGCCGGCGGATCGCATCGAATAGGATGCCCCGCGTCGTGCCCGGCCTCGTGCCGGGCATCCACGTCTTCCTCGCAACCGGGAGCGGAGAGCGGGCGAGGGGTTGCCGCGAGCGGCGCGTCCACGAACAGGAATGCAGATCAGCCCGATGAGGAGCCCATGGTCGAGGTACCGATAACCATTGCCTGCGGCAATTACGACCGCACCCGCGCGCTCCGCGACGGCCGCGTCAAGGTCGAAGGGTGCGCCGTCACCTACCTGCCGCTCTACCCGGAAGAGATCTTCTTTCGCGCGTTCCGCTACCAGGAGTTCGACGTCTCCGAGCTGTCGTTCTCGAGCTACATCCGCACCGTCGCCGCCGGCACCGCAGCCTATGTCGGGATTCCCGCCTTCGTGTCGCGGCTGTTCCGGCATTCCGGCATCTACGTGCGCGCCGATGCCGGGATCGGCGCGCCCGCCGACCTGCGCGGCAAGCGCGTCGGCCTGCCGGAATATCAGATCACGGCGGTGGTCTGGATGCGCGGCATGCTGCAGCACGAATACGGCGTCAAGCCGACCGAGATTCACTGGCGCAGCGGCGGCCAGGAGGAGGCCGGCCGCGACGAGCGCACCCCGCTCAAGCCGATCCCCGGCCTCGACCTCGAGCCGATCGGCAAGGAGCAGACGCTGGTCGGCATGCTCCGTGACGGCGAGCTCGACGCGCTGTTCACGGCCCGCGCGCCGTCCTCGTTCCTGCGCGGGGAGCCGCACATCAGGCGGTTGTTTCCCGACACCCGCGCCGCCGAGCAGGCCTACTACCGCAAGACCCGGATGTTTCCGTTGATGCATCTCGTCGGCATCCGCCGGTCGCTGGTCGAGCAGTATCCGTGGCTGCCGACCAGCGTCTACAAGGCGTTCTGCGAGGCCAAGGCCCTGGCGATGATCGATCTCACCGACGTCAATGCGCTGATGGTGACGCTGCCGTGGCTGATCCCGGAGACGGAGCAGACCATGGCGCTCATGGGCAGGGATTTCTGGGCCTACGGCATCCACGAGAACATGCGCGAGATCACGGCGCTCGCGCAGTATGCGCACGAGCAGGGCCTGATCGACCGCCGGGTCGCGGTCGAGGAGCTGTTCCACCCTTCCATGTTCGAGATTTCCAAGGTGTGATAGGAGGACGCGGGGCGCGGGCTTTTCGTCGCGCTCGCGTCTTGCGTGCCGGTGCGGCACGCGGGAAGTAACGGCCGGGCACCCGGCCGAACCGTCCGCAACGTCACCGTGCGGAAACGAAAGGACGGGCTTGCCGATGCCGCAGGTAGACCGGGTGATCGTCGTCGGCGCGGGTCCGGTGGGCGCGGTGCTGACGCTGGCGCTGGTGCGCAAGGGCATCCCGGTGCTGCTGCTCGAGCAGCTCCCCGACGCCGCCGAGGACCAGCGCGCTGCCACGATCCATCCGCCCACGGTCGAGATGCTGGTCGAGCTCGGCCTCGAGGAGGAGGCCTTCTCGGAAGCGCCGAGCGGCGGGATGTCGGCGCCGCTGTTCCAGTTCCGCGACCGCAGGACCGGCGAGCTGTTCGCGGTCTTCGACATCAACCTGCTCGCCGGCGAGGTGGCCTATCCCTTCGTGCTGCAATGGGAGCAGTACAAGCTGGTGCACGCCGCGCTGCCGCATATCGATGCGAGCGGGATTGCCGAGGTGCGGTTCTCGACGCGGCTCACCGCGATCGAGCAGCACGCCGATCTCGTTCAGGCGACCGTCGCCAACGCGACCGGCGAAGCCGAGACCCTGCGCGCGCGCTATCTCGTCGGCACCGACGGCGCCGGCAGCACGGTGCGCCGCCTCGCCGGCATCGAGTTCGAGGGCTTCACCTATCCCGAGCGCTTCATCAAGATCGGCACCACCTTCGACCTGCTCGCGGCCAATACCGGCTTCTGCACCCGCAACTACTTCTTCGATCCGGACGAGTGGCTCAACCTGTTCAAGGTCAAGGGCTATGGACCGCCCGGGATCTGGCGCGGCGTGTTCCCGGTGCCGGCGCACGAGTCGGACGAGCAGGCGATGAGCCCGGAGGGCGTGCAGCGCCGGCTCCAGGGCATCTATCCCAAGCCGGGCGACTACGACGTCCCCTATCACGCGCTCTATGCCGTGCATCAGCGGGTCGCCGCCACCTTCAACAAGGGACGCGTGCTGCTGGCCGGCGATGCCGCGCACGCCAACAATCCCATCGGCGGCATGGGCATGAACGGCGGCATCCACGACGCGATGAACCTCGCCGAGAAGCTCGCCGAGGTCTGGCTCGGCCGCGCCGAGCCGAGCCTGCTCGACCGCTACACCCGGCAGCGGCGCAAGGCGCAGATCGATTACGTCCAGGCGCAGACCATCGCCAACAAGAGGTCGCTCGAGGAGAAGGACCCGGTGATTCGCCAGCAGCACCTCGACGAGCTGCGCCGCATCAGCGAGGACGTGAAGCTGCACAAGCAGTTCCTCTACCGCTCCTCGCTGTTCGACAGCCTGCGCTCGGCGAACGCGGTGCAGTGAACGGCGTGCGTAGGGTGGGCAACGGCGCGCTACGCGAACCTCTCCACCACTCGGTGTTGCTGCGCCGTTGCCCACCATCGTGCGGGTAATGGTGGGCAAAATCGCCGTCACGGTTTTTGTGTCTCTTCGCCATCCCGAGGCGATTTTGCCCACCCTACCGGAAGGCGCTACCGCGCCCGCAGCGCCCCGCCCCATTTGTCCTCGATCGCGCGCGCCTCGGCGAGGCTCAGCGCCGAGGGCGGGGGAAACCGGTCGCGCCAGGCGAACGGCCGGCAGGCGTCGACGATCAGCTTGGAATGCGAGGTGATGCCGGCGGCCTTCTGCTCGGGCGGAATGCGCGGATCGAGCGCCGAGCTCCAGGCCTTGCGAACGATGTCGACCTGCTCGGCGGGCTCGCAGCGGGTCGCCACCGCCCACATCACGTCGTTGAGGTTGGAGGGGTCGACGTCGTCGTCCACCACCACCACCAGCCGCGCCATGTAGCTGTGCGCGGCGGCGACCAGCGCCACGCGCTTGGCGTGGCCGTCGTAACGCTGCTTCAGCGCCACCACCGTCATCAGCTGCGAGACGTGCTGCCAGGCGCCGACCACGTCGGTCACCCCGCCGGCTTCCAGGTTCTGCCAGATGGTCGCGGCGCGGAACGGCAGCCCGAAATGGAAGCGCGGCGGCTTCATCGGCGGCGAGCCGAGCAGGATCGGATCGTCCCGGTGATAGGCGGCGGCGACCTGCATGACCGGCGCCGGCCGCGCCTCCGCGGCATAGTAGCCGGTGAACTCGCCGAACGGGCCTTCCGGCAGCGTGGTCTCCCGCATCGGCAGGAGCTCGCCCTCGAGCACGATCTCGGCATGCGCCGGGATCGGCAGCCGCGTCAGCGGACCGGGATGGACCTCGATCGGGCCGCCCTTGATCGCGCCGGCGAACTCGTATTCGGACTGCCCGCTCGGCAGATATTCGAACCCGGCGATGAACAGCGCGGGATCCTCGCCGTTGACCACCGCGAGCGGGCACGCCTTGCCCTCTCGCCAGTATTTCTGCGCGATGATCGCACCATGCCGGCCGGCATGGTCGAACTGCACCGTCAGCCGGTTCCTGCCCTGCACCTGCAGCCGATAGATCGATGCGTTGATCCAGCCGCCGCCCGATTGCGGCGGGTCGGGATCGCGCATGATGACGATCGAGCCCGAGCCGATGAAGGGACCGCCGTCGTGGCTGTGCCAGACCGGCGCCGGGAAGCGGGCGAGATCGACCGCATCGTCCTGCATCGTGTTCTCGAGGAAGGCGGCGCGCTCGACGGCGACGGGAGAGAAAGGCTCGAGCCGCTGGCGCTTCTCCATCCAGGCGCGGAGCGCATCGAGCGGCCGTAGCGACGGGTCGAGCCCGAGCGCGAGCGCGGCGCGTTGCGGCGTGGTGGTGGCGTTGGTGAGAATGCGAAAGCCACGGGGAAAGCCGCGGATGGCGTCGAACAGGAGCGCCGGCGCCTCGGCCATGCCGGCAGCGACCTCGGTGATGCCGCCGATCTCGAAGCGCGGGTCGGCGTCCTCGATCCGGCGCAGCGCCCCGAGCTCGTCGAGGCGCTCGATGAATTCACGCAGGTCCTTGTACATCCCTCACCTGCAGCGGTTTTCGGAAAGCGGGCACGCTCACGGCACCGGGGTCATGCGCGGCGATCCGGTGATTGCATCCGATCGAAGCATTCCAGGAATGCGCGGACGTGGACATGCCCTGGGCCGCCGCCGCGGCTTGTGGCTCGGCGCGCTTCCTCGCTATGCTTTAGCACATTGCAGGACCGCATCACGCCCCCGCCCTCCCTGCCGCGTCGGATGAGCAGGGCAACAAGGCAGAGATCACCATGGCCAAGCTTCGTCACATCGCGCTGATCGTCCCCGATCCGGAAAAGGCCGCCAGATTCTTCGAGCAGGCCTTCGACATGAAGATCGCTGGCAAGGCCCGGCGCGGCCTCTACGTCTCCGACGGCACCGTCAACGTTGCGCTGCTCAGGCAGGAAGGCGACGAGAAGGTCGGGATCTATCACTTCGGGATGTGGGTCGACGATCTCGATCTTGCCGAGAAGAAGGTCGTCGCCGCCGGCGGCGAATATCTCGCCGGCCGCCCCGAGCCCGCCGCACCCGGCGCGACGTCGCATTCCTACTACGAGGCCAAGTACAAGGATCCGCTCGGCATCGTGTTCGACCTCACCCACACCGGCTGGGTCGGCGCGGTGAAGGACGTGGTGGCGGCGAAGAGCTGACGGCGCCTGCGGGCGCGGCTGCCGGTGCGGGAGCACCCGGCGGGGATGCATGCGCAAGGCCTCCGATCGAGTGATTGTCGTCGGGGCGGGACCGGTCGGGCTGTGCCTCGCGCTCGCGCTCGCGCGGCGGCACGTGCCGGTCTGCCTGGTCGAAGCGCTGGGCGAGGGCGACATCCTCGAGCAGATCCCGCGCGCCGGCACCAACCATCCGGCGACCCTGGAGCTGCTCGATCGCATCGGACTCTACGAGAGGCTCGAGCCGCGCGGGATCATCGCGCCGCAGTTCCAGTACAGGGATCGGAGCGAGCAGCGGCTGATCGCCGAGTTCGACCATGCCCACCTGAAGGAGGACACGCGGTTTCCCTACGTCCTGCAATGCGAGCGCATCAAGATCGTCGAGGAGGCGCTCAAGCTCGCCGCCGCCGATCCCGACATCGAGCTGCGCCTGTCCACCACCTTCACCTCCTTCACCCAGGATTCCGACGGCGTCGTTGCGCGGCTGACCGGCCCGGCCGGGGATCCGGAACAGGTGACCGGCGCCTATCTGGTCGGCTGCGAGGGCGCCCGCAGCATCGTGCGCAAGGAGCTCGGCATCGCGTTCGAGGGCTTCACCTATCCCGACCGCACGATGAACATGGAGGTCGCCTATGATTTCCGGCGGCACGGCTACACCGAGCGCAACTACATCTCCGACCCCGACGAATGGTCGAACCTGTTCCACTGGAAGGGCCCGCCCGACCGCTGGCGCGTGCATTTTCCGACCAAAGCGGACGAGGACGAGACCGCGCTGCTGCGTCCCGAGGCGATGCAGGCGCGGCTGCAGCGGTTCCTGCCCACCGGCCGCGACTTCGAGATCGTCGGCAGCAACCTCTATGTGGTGCATCAGCGCGTGGCACGGCATTTCCGCCGCGGCCGCGCGATCCTCGCCGGCGACGCCGCGCACGTGAACAGCCCGATCGGTGCCATGGGCATGAACAGCGGCATCCACGACGCCTTCAACCTGGCCGACAAGCTCGTGGCGGTGCTGCGCGGGGAAGCCGGCGACGGCGTCCTCGACCGCTACGAGCGCCAGCGCCGGCACGTCGCGATCAGGCACACGCAGGCGCAGACCATCCGCAACAAGCGGCTCCTGGCGGAGAAGGATCCCGCGGTGCGCAAGCGCAATCACGAGGAGCTGCGCCGGACCGCCGAGGACCCCCGGCTGGCGCGGGCCTTCCTGCTGCGCAGCTCGCTGATCGAGAGCCTGCGCGAAGCAGAGCAGATCCCATGAGGCGCCGGCGCATCCGCTCGCACCTTGACAGCTCCCGGGCACCGCGACAGCGTGGCCGCAACGAAGAGAGCCGGGCACAATGAGCAAGCTGCGCCTGACATTCGCGTGCGGCCCCTATGACCGCACGCTCGCGCTGCGCGACGGCTCGGTCATGCCGGAGGGCATCGAGCTCAACTACATCGCCTCCCAGCCGGCCGACATCTTCTGGCGCATGCTGCAGTTCCAGGAATTCGAGCTCTCGGAAATGTCGTTGTCGAATTACGCGAGCCTCGTGAGCAGCGGCACCGCGCCGTTCATCGCGATCCCGGTTTTCCCCTCGCGGGTGTTCCGCCACGGCTACATCTTCATCAACACGGAAAAGGGAATCAAAAAACCCGCCGATCTGAAGGGGCGGCGCGGCGGCGTGCCGGAGTACACGATGACGGCCGCGGTCTATGCGCGCGGGCTCCTGCAGCACGAATATGGCGTCGGGCCCGGCGACGTCGAGTGGGTGCAGGGCCGCGCCGACCGGCTCGGCCGCAAGCTGCCGGCAGGCGTGCGGCTCACCCAGGCGCCGGCGGGAGCCGAGCTCGGCGATCTGCTCGAGCGCGGCGAGATCGATTTCATGATGAGCGCCAACAACCCGCTCGTGTTCCGGCGCGGATCGCCCAAGGTGCGGCGCCTGTTTCCCGACTACGCCGAGCTGGAGAAGGACTACTACCGGCGGACCCGGATCTATCCGATCATGCACACGGTGGTCATCCGCCGCGACGTCTACGAGCGCGATCCCTGGGTGGCGCTGAACATGTACAAGGCGTTGTGCACGGCCAAGGAGCATGCCTATCAGCTGCTCGCCGACATGGGCTCGCCGAAGGTCTGCTCGGCCTGGCTGCAGCCGCTGCTCGAGGAGGAGAAGGCGATCATCGGGCCGGACTGGTTCCCCTACGGGATCGAGCCCAACCGGGCGAGCATCGAGGCGCTGCTGCAGTACCTCGACGAGCAGGGGCTTTGCGACCGCCGGGTGAAGCTGGAGGAGCTGTTCGCGCCGAGCACGCTGCGCGACATTCCAGTGAGCGAAGGCCAGCATGTATAAGGCGGAGCCCGGCGGAGCGGGCAGTGACGCGCGATGAGGGAGGCCATGCCATGACCAAGCCGCAGCTGATGCCGTGGATCGGCGGGCCGGTGGAGTTCAAAGCCCCCTTCTCGCCGCTCGTCTGTCCGATCGACGAGAGCGTCGCCTCGCAGATGATCGAGTCGGACGCAACCGTCGTGGATGCGGCGGTCAAGCACGCCCACCGAGCCTTCCTGGCGCATGCGGAGGCGACCACCGCCCGGCGGGTGGAGTGGCTGCGGGCCGCCGCCGACGCGGTCGACGCGATCGAGGACGAGCTCGTGCGGTCGCTGATCCGCTTCATCGGCAAGCCGCGCCGTGCCGCGACGTTCGAAGCAAGGCGCGTCGGCGCCTTCATCCGCGCCTGTGCCGCGCAGGTGCCGCACATGAACGGCGAGGTGCTGCCGCTCGATGCGAGCGCCCAGGGCGCCGGCCGCTTCGGCTTCACCACCCGGGTGCCCTACGGCGTGGTTGCCGCGGTGACCCCGTTCAACGGTCCCGCCAACCTGCTCATCCAGAAGGTCGCGCCGGCGCTGGCGGTGGGCAACGCGGTGGTGGTGAAGCCGTCGCCGCCCGGCACCGAGGTGGCGCTGCTCATGGCGGAGGCGGTGAAGAAGGCCGGTGTGCCCGACGGCCTGTTCAACGTCGTGCCGGGCGGGCGGGAGACCGCAAGACTCCTCGCCGCGCATCCGCTGGTCGCGGTGGTGAGCGTCACCGGCAGCACCGCCGCCGGCAACGAGCTCGCGCGCGCCGCGGGCGCCAAGAAATTCGTCGGCGAGCTCGGCTCCAATGCCGCCAATATCGTCTGCGCCGACGCCGATCTCGCCGACGCCGCGACCCGCATCGCCGGTGCGGGCTTCGAGGCGAGCGGCCAGCAATGCATCTCCGCGCAGCGGGTGATCGTCGAGCGGGCGGTCTTCGAGCGCTTCCTCGAGCTGTTCGTGGCGGCGGCGAAGAAGCTCAAGGTCGGCGATCCCGAGGACGGCGCAACCGACGTCGGGCCGATGGTGAGCAGCGCCGCCGCCGACCGGGTGCAGCAGCTGATCGACGACGCCGTCGCCAAGGGGGCGAGGCTGGTGCTCGAGCCGCAGCGCAAGGGTGCCGTTCTCGGCCCGGCGATCGTGGCGCAGGCGCCCGATGACGCGCGCCTCATGCGCGAGGAGGCGTTCGGTCCGGTGGTGGTCGTGCAGCCGGTCGCCGACGTGGATGCGGCGCTTGCGCTCGCCAACGCGTCGGAGTTCGGCCTGCAGGGGGCCTGCTTCACCAGCAGCCTGGAAACCGCTTTCAAGGTCTCACGCAAGCTTCGCGTCGGCTCGCTGTGGATCAATGACGCGAGCCGCTTCCGGCTCGATACCTATCCGTTCGGCGGGGTCGGCGCGAGCGGGTTCGGGCGGGAAGGCGTGCGCTATGCCATGGAGGAGCTGTCGCAGTGGAAATTCACCGGCCTGCGGCTCACCCAGTGATAGCGGCCGTCATGCCCGGCCTTGTGCCGGGCATCCACGCCTTGCTTGCTCGGGGAAGGCAAGACGTGGATGGCCGGGACACGGGGCTCGCCGCCGCGCAGGCGCGGCGGCGTCCCCGGCCCGGCCATGACGTCCCACGTGGATAATTGGAATGATTTCCGTGGGCCTGATCGGCTGCGGCGGGATCGCCGAGGACGTGGTCGCTGTGCTGCGCGCACAAGCGCCGCAAGGCCTGCGGATCGCCGGCGCGCTGGCGCGGAAGGGCCGCGCCGAGAGGGCGCGCACGCGGCTCGGCGATGTCGACATCGTCGAATCCCTCGACGCGCTCCTCGCCCGCGGCCCGCGCATCGTCGCCGAGGTGGCGGGGCAGGGGGCGGTGGCCGAGCATGCCGAGCAGGTGCTGCGCGGCGGCGTCGACTGCCTGGTGATCTCGGTCGGCGCGCTCGCCGATGCCGGGCTGCATCGGCGGCTCGCCGCGGCGGCGCAGGAGAGCAGCAGCCGCATCCTGCTGCCGGCGGGCGCCATCGGCGGCATCGACGCGATTGCCGCCATGCGCATCGCCGGGCTCGCCTCGGTGCGCTATCGCTCGCGCAAGCCGCCCGCGGCCTGGCGCGGCTCGCCCGCCGAGCAGAAGGTGGACCTCGATCTCCTGCGCGAGCGGACGGTGCTCTACCGCGGCACCGCACGGGAAGCCGCCTTGCTCTATCCGCAGAACGCCAATGTCGCGGCGACCGTCGCGCTGGCGGGGCTGGGATTCGAAGCGACCGAGGTGGAGCTCGTCGCCGATCCGGCCGCGCCGGGCAACGTGCACGAGATCGAGGTCGAAGGCGCCGCCGGCCGGTTCGCAATCGAGCTCGAGGGCAAGCCCTCGCGCAGCAATCCCAGGACCTCGGCGCTGGCGGCGATGAGCGTCGTGCGGGCGCTCGTCAATGCGCAGGCGAGCATCGTCATATGAGTCGGCCCGATGCGTAACGCTTTCATCGGCAGCCCGATCGAAAGGCTCGAGGACCTGCGGCTCCTGCGCGGCCGCGGCCAGTTCGTCGGCGACATCGCCCGCGACAATCTGCTGCACGCGGTGATCCTGCGCAGCGCGGTGGCGCACGGGCGCATCCGCCGCATCGACCCGCGCGCCGCCCTGGCGCGGCCGGGCGTGCAGGCGGTGATCACCGCGAGCGAGATCGCGAGATCGCTGGGCGCCGTCCCCACCATTCCGCTGCGGCAGGAAGCTTCGCCCGAGTTCGTGGCCTACGAGCAGCCGGTCATCGCCGAAGCCAAGGTCCGCTATGTCGGCGAGCCGCTCGCCGTGGTGCTGGCGGGGAGCGCCGCCGCCGCCGAGGATGCGCTCGACGACATCACGCTCGAGATCGAGCCGCTGCCGGTGGCGATCGATGCCGTGAGCGGCGCGGGCAGGAAGGCGCTGCTGTTCGAGGAAACCGGCAGCAACCTTCCGCTGACGCTGAGCGGCGTGCGCGGCGACGTGGAGCGCGCGTTCGCGGACGCGCCGTTCCAGCATCGCGAGCGCTTCCGCGTGCAGCGGCACGGCGCGGTGCCGATGGAGCCGCGCGGGCTGCTCGCCGAATGGGACGCGGCCTCCGGCCGGCTCACGCTCCACGGGGCCGCCAAGGTCGCCTTCGTCAACCGCCGCATACTGGCAAAGCAGCTCGGGCTCCCGGAAAGCGCGGTGCGCCTGGTCGAGAACGACGTCGGCGGCGGCTTCGGCGCCCGCGGCGAATTCTACCCGGAAGACTTCCTCGTCCCCTTCGCCGCGCGCACCACCGGCCGGCCGGTGCGGTGGATCGAGGACCGCCGCGAGCACCTCATGGCCACCAATCACGCCCGCGAGGCGGAATGCGAGCTGGAGATCGCCTGCGCGCGCGATGGCACGATCATCGGCCTGCGCGGCCGGATCACCACCGACCAGGGCGCCTATATCCGCACCAACGGGCCGACCGGCGCGCGCAACCTCGCGCAGGTGCTCACCGGCCCCTATCGCGTTCCCAACGCGCGCATCGACGTCTCGCTGCTGATGACCAACAAGACGCCGGTCGGCACCTACCGCGGGCCCGGCCGGTTCGAAGCCGATTTCTTCCGCGAGCGGCTGCTCGATATCGCCGCCGGCGCGCTTGGCATCGACCGGGTCGAGTTTCGCCGCCGCAACCTGATCGCGGAAGACGAGATGCCGTATCCGCTGCCCACGGTCGAGCCGCTGGCGATCCGGAGCGAGACCGACAGCGGCGACTACCGCAGGACGCTCGATCGCTGCCTCGAGGAGATCGACTGGCCGGCAAGGTCGGCGCTGCAGGGACGGCAGAGCGACGGCCGTTATCGCGGCACCGCGGTCGGCTGCTATCTCGAAGGCGGCGCCTCGGGCCCGAAAGAGGGAGCCCGCCTGGCGATCGAGGCCGACGGGAGGATCGCGGTCTATGTCGGCTCCTCGTCGATCGGCCAGGGCCTGGAGACCGTGTGCGCGCAGATCGCCGCCGACGCGCTGGAGCTGCCGATGCACGCCATCGCCGGCGTGTTCCACGGCTCGACTGATCACGTGCGCGAGGGCTACGGCGCCTACAGCTCCCGCTCGGTGGTGATGGGCGGCAACGCCATCGTCGCCGCGGCGGCGAAGCTGCGGGCGGCGCTCTCGACCGCCGCCGCCGCCAAGCTCAGCTGTGCGGCGAGCGAGATCGAGATCGATGCCGGGGCGGCGCGCGCCCGCGACGGGCGTGCGCTGCCGCTGGCGAGCCTCGCCGGGCTCGCGGAGGAAGCCTCCTTCGCCAGCAACAAGCGCACCTACAGCTACGGGGCGCATGCGGCGGATGTCGCGGTCGATCCCAAGACCGGGCAGGTCGAGCTCCTCGACTATGTCGCGGTCGAGGACGTCGGCCGCATCATCAACCCGCTGACGCTGCACGGGCAGGCGGTCGGCGCGATCGTGCAGGGCCTGGGCGGCGCTTTCCTCGAGCAGCTCGTCTACGACGAGAACGGGCAGCTGCTTACCGGCTCGTTCGCCGATTATCTGCTGCCGAGCGCGAGCGACTTCCCGAGCATCCGGGTCACGGCACTGGAGGAGCGGCCCTCGCCCAACAACCCGCTCGGTGCCAAGGGCGCCGGCGAAGGCGGCATCATCCCGGTCGGCGGGGTGATCGCCAACGCCGTGGCTGCGGCCCTGGCGTCATTGGGCGTCGAGCCGCGGGAGCTGCCGCTTTCCCCCGCGCGGGTGTGGGCGCTGATCAAGGATCGAGAGCGGGAGCAGCGCGTTCCGGTCGAATAGACGCACATCGGTCACGCACGTCGAAAGCGCTCGTGGTTCAAATTCACCGAAACGTGCTCTTAGACCATGTTTCGCTCGGATCGAATCAATGGTCGTCATGGCCGGGCTTGTCCCGGCCATCCACGCCTTCCGTGACGTCGAAAGACGTGGATGCGGGGGACGAGCCCGCGCATGACGTCAATGCAAACTGAGCGGAATCCGCTCTTGGATTCGCAGCGCTGCCGGTTCGGGCGTCATGAGGGTTGCATCCTCCGAAAGTACAGCTGCGTCGATCTGCCATCACTCCTCAATGCCGCCTTCACTTCATCCTTCAGCACACGCAACCGGTCGGCGGTGACGTGCGCCACACCCCGTGACATGGTGGTGAACCCGCGACGCTCGAAGAATGACGTTAGCGTCCGGTGAGTGAAGGCATTGATGTGCTCCAGGGGGTGCACCGCGCGATAGTCATCGAGGGATCGTATGCCCGACACACCGCGGCAATCCGGTGTTTCCACGACGAAGATGCCACCCGGTTCGAGCCTTCTTGCCAGCTGCTCCAGGACGGCAGCTGGATCGTCGAGATGCTCGAACACCTCGAAGGCCGTGATCGCATGAAACCGAATATCTGGCGGGAGGTCGTCGAGCGAAGGGTGAACCGCCACCGCCGCACCGCTGGCACGGGGAGCCGAGCGGTCCACTCCGCGACTGTCGAAGCCGAGCAACTTGCCCATGAGCACGAATTCACCCCAGCCGCACCCGAAGTCCAGGAGGCGCACTGGTTCATGCGGCTGTCGGATTGCTCTGGTCAGCTTCTCGATGCGTAATGCGTGCGCCGCGTGCGCGCGGCCGGTACCGAGCTTGCGGGCATCCATCCCGATGGATCGTGCCGCCTCTCGCGCCTCGAATTCACGGATGGCGTCCGCACTCATCCATGACGCGAACCGTCGCTGGTTCCAGTCCGGAGCGAGAATACGCCCGTGAAAAATCTGTTCGCAGCTCCGGCAGCGCACGAGCACCCACTCTGCTTCCTGCAGGTACGGCAGTGGAGATTCTCCCCACGGATCACTCTCGATGAAACCCCGCAAGGGTTGATCGGTAAACTTACCGCGTGAAACTTCGGCAATCTGCTTCGACCCACAATTGATGCAATGAAGGCGTTCAGCGAACTCTGCTTGCGGAAAAGTCAATTGCGGATGGCTCCAGCGTCTGCGTGGGCGCGAGTTGGGGTTTAGCGTAAGCCTAGGGCATGTTTCGAGCGGATCGAATCAGCAGGGCGTCATGGCCGGGCTTGCCCCGGCCATCCACGCCTTGCACGACCTTCGCAAGACGTGGATGCGCGGGACAAGCCCGCGCATGACGCGGGTCTAATTCATGCGCGGGCGCGCAGCAAGCATGACCATCGCGCATTACGTTGAGAATCGCCGGCCAGGTATGGAGTGTTCCAAGGCCGCGTGTCCGCTTCACCGGATGCGCGTCGGGCCGATTGGCGCGGCGGGCGGTTGCGCGAGCGGCAGTGACAACGAACGGAGAGGGCGCGGAGCATCCGCGCCCTTGGCGTGTTTCGATCTTGCAAAAGGCAGGCCGGGCGCCCTCAGCGCCTGGTGATCACCACCTCGAGATACTCGCCGGGGACTGCCATGCCGCTCTCGCCCGAGCGGTTGAGCCTGCCGGCCAGAGCCAGCAGATCGCGCGCCAGCGCCACCTGCCCGATCGGGTCGAGGGCCGCGAACGCCTTGTGCATCGGCCCATAGAACGTCTTGAAGACGTCGAGCCAATGCTGGGTCGAGCGATAACGGAAGACGAACATGCGCGGCTCGGTCTGGATTCGGGAAGCCTGCGCCCCGAACAGCTCGTCGAGCCGCGCGCGGGTGCCCCAGAGCGCAGGCGATCGCAACCCGGCCGGCGGCGGCAGGTGCTTGCCGAGCACCTTGAACACCTGGCCGATGAAGCCTTCCGGCGTCCAGTTGGCCAGCCCGATCTTGCCGCCGGGCTTGCACACGCGCAGCAGCTCGGCTGCGGCCTTGTCCTGGTCCGGGGTGAACATCACGCCGAACGTGGAGACGACCACGTCGAAGCTCGCGTCCGCGAACGGCAGCGCCTCGGCGTCGGCCTGCCGGAAATCCACCTCCAGCCGCTCCGCCGCGGCCCGCTCGCGTCCGCGCTCGAGCAGCGCCGGCACGTAATCGGTGGACGTCACCTCGCACCAGCGGCGCGCCGCCGCCAGCGTCACGTTGCCGTTGCCGGCCGCCACGTCCAGCACCTTGCTGCCGGGGCGAAGATCGAGCGCCTCGCACAGCTGCTCGCCGACGATCTGCAGCGTCGTGCCGACGACCGCGTAATCGCCGGACGACCAGGCGCTCTGCTGGCGTGTCTTGACGGTCGTAAGGTCGGGCTGCAGGGGGGCGGCGCTCTCCAGTGTGGCGGTCATGGACATGGTTCATTCCTCCGATCGTGGTTGTGCCGGAACACCGGAACGGGGGGTCGCTCCCCGCGCCGCCGGCTGCTCATGCCGGGGAGGATGCGCCAAGTGCCGCCGCTCGGCTTTGCGAAAGCCTTGATTTTTCCTTGAGGCGCCCTTGATGTTTCCTGCAGCGCGCCGCGCATTGCCGAGCCGGCGGATGGGAGAATGGCAGAATGGCGGTGGCGGCGACCCTCCGGATGGGCACGGCCCGGCGATGACGCTCAGCTTTGGCGAGTATGAGATCGATGTCGACCGGCGCGAGCTCCGGCGCGCCGAGGCAATGGTCCATGTCGAGCCGCAGGTGTTCGACCTCCTCGTCTACCTGCTGGACAACCGAGACCGGGTCGTCAGCAAGGACGATCTCGTCGCTTCGGTCTGGGGCGGCCGCATCGTCTCGGATTCGACGCTGACCAGCCGCGTCAATGCCGCGCGCAAGGCGGTCGGCGACACCGGCGGGCAGCAGAAGCTGATCCGCACCATCGCCCGCAAGGGTTTTCGCTTCGTCGGTGCCGTGCGCAGAGCGGAGGGGCCCGCCGAGCCGGCCGATGCCGCTGCGCCGCCGCCCGACGAGACCCACAGTCAGCCGCGGCCGGCGCTGCCGCTGCCCGATCGGCCCGCCATTGCCGTGCTTCCCTTCGTCAACATGACCGGCGACGCCGAGCAGGAATATTTCTCCGACGGCATCAGCGAGGACATCATCACCGCGCTCTCGAAGCTGCGCTGGTTCTTCGTCATCGCCCGCAATTCCTCGTTCATCTACAAGGGAAGAGCCGTGCACATGAAGCAGATCGCCGAGGAGCTCGGGGTCGGCTATGTGGTCGAGGGCAGCGTGCGCAAGGGCGGCGACCGCCTGCGCATCACCGCGCAGCTCAACGACGCCGCCACCGGCAGCCATCTCTGGGCGGAGCGCTACGATCGCAGCCTCGCCGACGTGTTCGCGGTGCAGGACGAGATCACCGAGGCCATCGTCGCCGCGATCGAGCCGCAGCTCTATGCCGCCGAGAATTTCCACGCCAGGCGCAAGCCGCCGGACAGCCTCGATGCCTGGGATCTGGTGATGCGGGCGCTGTCGCATTACTGGCGGGTGACGCGCCAGGACAACATGGTCGCGCAGGCGCTGCTCGAGAAGGCCACGGCGATCGATCCCAACTACGGCCAGGCGCTGGGCGTGCTCGCCGCCAGCCAGACGTTCAGCGCGCATATGGGCTGGGCGGACATGGCGGCCACGGCGCCGGTCGCCGAGCGCGCCGCGCTGGCGGCGATCCGCGCCGACAGCGAGGACCCGTGGGCGCATTACGCGCTCGGCACCGTTTATCTGTTCACCCGGCGTTTCGACGATTCGCTCGCCGAGCTCGAGCTGGCGCTGCGGCTGAACCCGAACTTCTCGCTGGCGCAGGGTTACTACGGCCTGACGCTGTCCTATTGCGGGCGCTGGCAGGAGGCCGATCTCGCCGCCCGCCGGGCGCTCCGGCTCAGCCCGCGCGATCCGTTCTCGGCGATCTACTACGGCATCGCCGCCTACGCGCAGTTCGTCGGACGCAACTACGACGAGGCGATCGCCCTCGCGCGCGAGGGCATTCGCCAGCGCGGCGACTTCGTCGGCGCGCACCGGGTGCTGACCGCCGCCGCGGCCATGGCCGGTCGGCGGGACCTCGCCGGCGCGGCGCTGCAGGAGCTGCGCCGGGCGCAGCCCAACATTGCGCTTGCCTGGATCGCGAGGGAGATGCCGATCAGGCTCGACGCCGAGCGCGAGCATTATCTGGAAGCGTTTCGCCGCGCCGGACTGCGATAGCCGCGGCATTCGCAAGCGCTAGGGCGGGTGCGCGCCCTCGCCGGGCCATCGCGTTGACCCGCGCAGCAGTCCGGTGATACGTACTCGCGCCCGCTTTCCGTCTTCCCGGCATCGACCCGCGCAATCCCGCTCATGAAACCGGCGCCGTTCGACTACGCCTGCCCGAGCACGCTGGCCGAAGCGGTTGCGCTTCTCGCCTCGCGCGCCGGCGAGGCGAAGGCGCTCGCCGGCGGCCAGAGTCTCGTGCCGATGCTCGCGTTCCGCCTCGCCCAGCCGGCGCTGCTGGTCGACCTGCGCAAGCTCGCCGATCTGCGCGGCATCAGGATCGGCGAGGCGGGGGTCACGCTCGGCGCGATGGTGCGCTGGCGGGAGATCGAGGACGACGCGCGCCTCGACCGCGCCCATCCGCTGCTCAAGGCGGCGATCGCGCATGTCGCGCATTACCAGATCCGCAACCGCGGCACGGTCGGCGGCAGCCTGGCGCACGCCGATCCGGCGGCGGAGATGCCGGGGATCGCCGTCACCTGCGACGCCGAGATCGGCGTGCTCGGCAAGTCCGGCGCGCGCACGATCGCCGCGGCCGATTTCTTCCAGGGGGCGCTGACGACCGCGCTTGCGCCCGACGAGATCATCGTCGAGGTGCGGCTGCCGGCCTGGCCGGCGCACCGGCGCTGGGGGTTTCAGGAGTTCGCGCGCCGCCGCGGCGATTTCGCCATGGCCGGCGCCGCCGCGTTTTACGATGCCGACGAGAGCGGCAGGGCGCGCAACGCCCATGTCGGCGTCATCGGCGTGGGCGACCGGCCGCGCAGGCTCCCCTCGGTCGAGGCCCTGCTCGACGGCCAGCGCCTCGACGCCGCGACCATCGCCCGGGCCGAGCAGGCGGCAGCGGCGGCGGTCGATGCGCAGGAGGACATCCACGCCAGCGCCGCCTATCGGCGCGCGCTCGCCGGCACGATGGTCGAGCGCGCGCTCCTCCAGGCGGCGGCCTAGCCCGGTCGCGGCATGTCGGTCCGGTTCGAGGTCAACGGCAGCGAGGTCGAGGTCGACGTCGAGCCGCGCATGACGCTGGCGGACTGCCTGCGCCACGAGCTGCGGCTGACCGGGACGCATGTCGGCTGCGAGCATGGCGTCTGCGGCGCCTGCACGGTGATCGTCGACGGTGCCGCGGTGCGATCCTGCCTGATGCTCGCGGTGCAGGCCGAGGGCGCCAAGGTCGTGACCGTCGAAGGCCTGTCCGACGACTCCGAGCTCACCCCGCTGCAGAAATCGTTTCGCAAGCACCACGCGCTGCAGTGCGGCTTCTGCACCCCGGGCATGATCACCACCGCGCACGTGCTTCTCAGCGAGGAGCCGGACTGCGACGCCGCGCGCGTGCGCGAGGTGCTTTCCGGCAATCTCTGCCGCTGCACCGGCTACATCTCGATCGTCGAAGCCGTGCTCGACGCGCGCCGCGCATACAAGCGGCCGCAAGAAGCATGATGCACAGGCCGCCTCGGGCCAGGTCGTCATGCCCGGCCTCGGGCAGGACAAGCCCGGCCATGACGCGGAGAGGTTGTGCTCCGGGAGCTCGAGGCCCGCGATGAGAACCGTCAACGCGTTCATCGGCAGCCGGATCGAGCGGTTCGAGGACCTGCGCTTCCTGCGCGGCCGCGGCCGCTATGTCGACGATCTCGAGCGCAAGGACATGCTGCACGCGGCGATCCTGCGCAGCTCGGTTGCGCATGGCCGCATCCGCTCGATCGGCACCGCGGCGGCGCGCGCGCTGCCCGGGGTGCACCGCGTCATCACTGCCGGCGACCTCGGCGAGCGGGTGCCGCGCGTGCCGATGCGGCTGCAGCCGCTGCCGGACTTCGAGCCGTTCGCCCAGCCGGTGCTCGCCGAGGGCAAGGTGCGCTATGTCGGCGAGGCGCTGGCGATGGTGCTGGCGGACACGCCGGGCATCGCCGAGGACGCGCTCGGGCTGATCGAGATCGACATCGAGCCGCTCCCGGCGGTCGCCGACCGCCGCGCCTCGGCGAGAAACCAATCGCTGCTGTTTCCCGAAGAGGGCAGCAACCGCGCGATCACGTTTCGGGCCGTGCGCGGGGACGCCGCGGCAGCATTCGCGGATGCGCCCTATGTGCGGCGCGAGAGCTTTTGCACCCAGCGGCACATGGCGCTGCCGATGGAGCCGCGCGGGCTGCTCGCGGAATGGGACGGTGCGCGGCTGACGGTCAGCGGCGCTGCCAAGGTGCTGTTCTTCAACCGCCGCACGCTGGCCGGGCAATTGGGGCTGCCCGAGAGCGCAATCGAGCTCGTCGAGAACGACGTCGGCGGCGGCTTCGGCGCCCGCGGCGAGTTCTATCCCGAGGACTTCCTCATTCCGTTTGCCGCGCACGCGACCGGGCGGCCGGTGAAATGGACCGAGGACCGTCGCGAGCATCTCCTCTGCGTCAATCATGCGCGCGAGGCGGAATGCGACATCGAGATCGCCTGTGCCCGCGACGGGACGATCCTCGGCCTGCGCGGCCACGCCTATGTCGACGTCGGCGCCTACATGCGCACCAATGGCGCGGTCGGCGCCCGCAACGTCGCGCAGTTCATGTCGGGGCCCTACCGCATCCCCAACATCGACGTCGACGTCGCGCTCGAGCTCACCAACAAGACGCCGGCCGGCACCTACCGCGGTCCGGGCCGGTTCGAGACCGACTTCTTCCGCGAGCGGCTGCTCGACATGGTGGCACACGAGCTCGGCATCGACCGGGTCGAGCTCCGGCGGCGCAATCTCGTCGCCCACCACGAGATGCCCTACCCGCTCGCGACCATCACTCCCTTCGAGAGCAGGGACGAGCTCGACAGCGGCAATTATCAGGCCACCCTCGATCGCTGTCTCGCGGAGATCGGCTGGGCGGAGAAGTCGAAGCTCCGGGGCAAGCTGATCGACGGCCGCCATCACGGGCTCGCGGTCGGCTGCTTCATCGAGGGCGGCGCCGCCGGCCCCAAGGAGACCGCCCGCATCGTGCTCGAGCCGGACGGCGATTACTCGGTCTATGTCGGCTCTTCCGCCATCGGGCAGGGCCTGGAAACCGCCTTCGCGCAGATCGCCGCCGACGCGCTGGAGGTGCCGATCGAGCGCATCAGGGGCGTGTTTCACGGCACCACCTCGTATGTGAGCGACGGTTACGGCGCCTATCATTCGCGCTCGGTGGTGATGGGCGGCTCGGCGCTTCTCGATGCGGCGAAGAATCTGCAGCAGGCGATCCGCGCCGCCGCCGCCGGGCGGCTCGGCTGCGAGGCTTCGGCGGTGGCGATTCGCGACGGCAAGGCGGTCGGGCCGAGCGGCAATTCGATTCCGCTGAAGGGGCTCGCGCCGCAGGGCATCTCCACCGAGGGCGCCTTTCTCAACAAGAAGCACACCTACACCTATGGCGCCCATGCCGCGCATGTGGCGGTCGATCCCAAGCTCGGCCATGTCGAGCTCATCGACTACGTGATCGTCGAGGACTGCGGGCGGGCGATAAACCCGCTGACGGTCGAGGGTCAGGCCATCGGCTCGGCCGTGCAGGGGCTCGGCGGCGCGATGATGGAGCATCTCGCCTACGACGCGGACGGGCAGCTGCTCACCGGCTCGCTCGCCGATTATCTCATCCCCACCGCCAGCGACTTCCCGCGGATCCGCGCGGTGGTGCTGCAGGACTACCCGTCGCCGATCAACCCGCTCGGCGCCAAGGGCGCCGGCGAAGGCGGCATCATCGCCGCCGGCGGCGTGATGGCGAACGCGGTGGCCGACGCGCTCGCCGCCTTCGGCGCCGAGCCGCGCAGGCTGCCGCTCACGCCGACCTATGTCTGGGAATTGGCCCAGGCGGGGCGCAGGCCGCCAGCGGCATCCCGAGAGGCTGTGAATTTTGTTCGTGGTCAGCGCCGGCCGTAGGGTGGGCAAAATCGCCTCGCGCTGGTGCGGGCACGGGAAACCGCAGCGGCGATTTTGCCCACCATTGCCGCGGTGCTGGTGGGCAACGGCGCGGCGAATGTTCGATCGGTGGAGAGATTGCGCGACGCGCCGTGGCCCACCCTACGCGAGCGCGTACGGGCCGCTTCATTGACGCGCCGCGCGGCGGGCGAATAGATTCGATCGGCCAACCTCGTTGCACAGGAGCATGCCCATGAGCGTTGCGCGCCATCCGCGGCCGCCGGAGCTGGTCGACGTGCCGATCGAAGAGATCATGCAGCGATATGTCGGCCGGTTCCGCCAGAAGAAGCCGGACTGGGCGGCGTTCGAGGATGCGAAGATCGAAGGCTACAAGCGCGCCCAGCATCGCTTCATCGGCGCCGGCGGCTCCGGCAAGCATGCCGATCCGACGGTGATCCCGGCGGGCAACTTCACCCTGTCGATCATGTATGTGGAGCCGGGCCAGGGCAACGCCGCGCACACCCACGAGGTCGAGGAGTGCTTCTTCGTGCTCCAGGGCTATCTCGACGTGTTCGTCGAGGACGAGAGCGGCAAGCGGCTGACCACCAGACTCGGTCCCTGGGAATGCATCTCCTGCCCGGCCGGGGTCATCCATGGCTACCAGAACGACAGCCTGGAGCCGGTCTACTTCCAGGTGATGCTCGGACGCGGCAAGCCGGAGACCATGGGCTATGCCGATGACGAGCTCTACAAGCGCCGCGACGCCCACCTCAGGGCGGTGTGAGCCGGCAGCGGCTACTCCGCCGCTGCGCAGCGGGTGCCCTCGGGCAGGCGGTCGCGGAGATGCGGCAGCACCTCCTCGGCGATTGCGAGCAGGTTGCTGCGGGCCATGTCGTCGGGCAGAGTGCCGAACTGCGTTTTCGTCAATGACGTGTTGAAGCCGGCCAGGTCCTGGTATTCGGCGAGCTTCTCGCGCACGGTCGCGGGGCTGCCGATGATCACCACGCCGGCCTTGATGGCCTCCTCGATCGACTGCGGCTTGCCGGTGAGCTTTAGTGCGCGCACCCGCTTGAGCGAGGCGGGGTCGGTATAGCCCGGCGGCAGCAGCATCTCGGTGGGCATCTTGAGGAACGCATTCATCAGCGCCTCGAGGTGCGGTCTCGCCTCGCGCACCGCCTTTTCATCGGTGTCGGCGACGTAGATCGTGTTCGACCAGGCGAGCTGGTCGGGCGAAGCCTGGTAGCCGGCCTTCTCGGCTTCCTCGCGGTAGAGCCGGAACAAGCCCGCCACCGCCGCGATCGGGCTCAGCGTCTGGCAATAGGTGTAGCGCAGGCGCGCCGCCCAGCGGATGGTCGACGCCGAGCCCTGCGAGGGGATCCAGATCGGCGGATGCGGCTGCTGATAGGGCCGCGGCCAGGGATTGACGTATTTGAACTGATAGTGCTTGCCGGAATAGGCGAAGGGGCCCGGCTCGGTCCAGGCGCGGACGATCAGATCGTGCGCCTCGGCGAAACGCTCCTGCGAATAGGCGGGATTGATGCCCATGGCATGGTATTCGGCGCCGATCCCGCGGACGAAGCCGGCGATCAGCCGGCCGCGGGTGAGATTGTCGAGAATTGCGTATTCCTCCGCCACCGTCAGCGGATTGTTGAGCAGCGGCAGCGCGCGGCCGAGGACGGCGAGCTTGGCCCGCTTGACGCTGCGCGCCAGCGCGCCGGCGAGCACGCCCGGGACGGGCATCATGCCGTAGGCGGTCTGGTGATGCTCGTTGAGGCAGACCCCGTCGAAGCCGAGCTTGTCGGCGAGCTCCATCTGGTCGAGGTAGTCGTGATAGAGCTCGGCGACCTTGTGCGGATCGTAGTGCCGGTTGGAGAACGTCACCCAGGCCGTGCCGTGTCGCTCGATCGCATCGAGATCAGCGTGGCGATAGGGCATCAGATGAAAGTTGAAGAGCTTCATGCTGCGATACCGGCGGTCGCGATGAACGCGGTAACCTCGGCGGCGAAGGCGGCGTCCTTCTCCACGTGCGGCAGGTGCCCGCATCGCGGAACGATCACCACTTTCGCGCCCGGGATCAGCTGCTGGTAGGCGAAGGCATATTCCTTGGGGAACAACCGGTCGTCGGCGCCCCAGATCAGCAGTGTCGGCAGCTTGATCCGATGCAGCCATTTGCGCAGCTGCGGATCATGATTGCGCGGCTGCCAGCCGAGCCTGGCGGTGGTCGCGCGGTTCTTCAGCGTCACCTCCTCGAGCTCCGGCCGCTCGGCGGCGGCGATCACCGTCTCGGCGAGCTGCTGGTCGTGGAACAGGTCACGGATGCGCTGCTGATCGGTGCTCAGGAACGGATCGACCTGCGGCACGTCGTCGACGTGAATGCCGGCCGCCCCGATCAGGGTCAGCGAAGCGAGCCGGCCGGCGTTGCGGACCGCGAGCTCGGCCGCAATCCAGCCGCCGAGCGAGCTGCCGAGGAGGTGCACGCCGCGCAGGTCGAGCGTATCGAGGAACTCCAGATAGTAGTTGGCGAGGTCGCCGATCGTGTCGAGCCACGCCGGAGTATCGGAGTCGCCGAATCCGGGGTGCTCGGGCGCGATCACCTCGAAGGTTCTCGCGAGCTCCGCCATCGCCGGCAGCCAGACGCCGAGCCCGCCGCCGCCGTGCAGGAACAGGAGCGGCGCTCCGGCGCCGCCGCGCATGAGCCGAATCCGGCAGCCGGCGACGGTGATCCGCTCGTCGGTATGGTCGACCTGCTTCGCGGGCATGGTATCGGCTGGGAAAGCGTTCCTGGCGGGCATCGACGAGGCTAGCACAGCCGCTCTCCGGAGGAGAGGCTCGTGCATGCGTCGCCTGACGAGCGGCAAGGCGGGCCCGCCGGCAGCCGATGAGCGCGAGGTTCGGACAGGAAGGCGAACGCGCCCGGGGGAATCGCTTCAGCGCGCGCGAGTGCCTGCGTGCGATCGTGCGCCGGCCCGCGGCGACGGACTCCGGCAGGAGGGGTCAGGGCAATCGCATATGGATCGTCATGGCCGGGCTTGTCCCGGCCATCCACGCCTTTGCGCCGGCACAAGACGTGGATGCCCGGCATAAAGCCGGGCATGACGAAGCGCATGCAATCGCCCTCCGGCAGGAGGGGAGCGCTGTTGCCGTCGGCAGGAGGCGAGGCCCCTGCCACAGGCTGGCTACGAATTTTCGGCCGGGCGTTGCGGCATGACGCTGCCGGCCGCCAGCAGAAACCAGCCCAGGAAGATGTACAAGGCGGCGTTGTCGACGAAGATGCCGGGGATCGGCAGCCCGATCGGCAGCGATGCCAGCACCCCCATGATGGCCAGGCAGAAGGCGATGACGTAGAGAGCGATGTTCGGCGCGCGCAGGTTCATGAAAAACCTCTGCAGTTGTCTCGCGCGTTATCGCGCCGCCGGGTAAATCGCCGTTTAATCGTCCTTCGACCGCTGCCCGCCCGCCCCCGGATAGGTTAAGCCGCGGTTAACTGTTCAACTCTAACTGTAGCGGCTGGATGCGGGCAGCAGGCATCGATCCATGCGTCTCGGGCTTGTCACGCTCTCGGCCGGAATGCCGACCGCTGTCGCGGCGGTGATGTTGCTGCTCGTCGGCGATGCCGGCGCCGAGACGCGCACGTTCATCCTCGCCAGCGACGGGCGAAGCCCTGCCGCCTATGCCTGCCTTCGCAGCGCCTCCGGCTGCGACCCCGCGGTGCTGCATGCGCTGTGCCGCGAGCGCGGGTTCGAGCATGCGGTCGGCCACCGCAAGCTCGACCGCGACGAGATCACCGGGGAAGTGCCGAGCGACCGCCTGGTGTCGGGTCACGCGCTTTACGCGGTCGAGTGCGCCCGTTGATCCGCCGATGACCGCCCCCGATCCATCGCCCCCGGCGGGGCTTTTGCGATATAGTCCGCCGAGGCCGGGCTCGTTTTCGTGCCCTCGGCACGTTGCTCTGGAGTGCGCATGGCGGCCGCGGCCCCCAAGCTCGACGTCGACCGCGTCAGCAAGGCCTTCGCGACGCCGGGCGGCATGTTCGAGGCGCTGGCGCCGGTCACGCTCGCGATCCCGCAGGGCCGCTTCGTCAGCCTGATCGGACCGTCGGGCTGCGGCAAGACCACCATCTTCAATATCATCGCCGGACTGCTCGAGCCCAGCGGCGGCGAGGTGCGCATCGACGGCATCGATGCCACCGGCAGCATCGGCCGGGTCGGCTACATGCTGCAGAAGGACCTGCTGCTGCCCTGGCGCAACGTGCTCGACAACGTCATCCTCGGCATGGAGATCCAGGGCGTGCCGCGCAACGCGGCGCGGCAGCGCGCCTTGCCGCTGCTCGAGCGCTACGGGCTCGGCGGCTTCGAGCATCTCTATCCGAACGCGCTGTCGGGCGGCATGCGTCAGCGCGCGGCGCTGCTGCGCACGCTGCTGTTCGACACCGACCTCATTCTGCTCGACGAGCCGTTCGGCGCGCTCGACGCGCAGACCAAGCTGCAGATGCAGGAATGGCTGATGCAGCTGTGGAGCGACTTCGGCAAGACCGTGCTGTTCGTCACCCACGACGTCGAGGAGGCGATCTA